>JBCDJH010000103.1:0-7113 GCA_038747965.1 Pseudomonadota bacterium | reverse complement strand
GCGCCGCGATAGCTTTCCGGCTGGGGATGCACCTCCGGATCGCCATAGACTTCCGATGTGGACGCCTGGAACACCCGGATGCCAAGGCGTTTGGCGAGGCCCAGCATATTGATCGCGCCGATGACCGAGGTCTTCGTCGTCTGCACCGGATCGAACTGGTAATGGATCGGCGAGGCAGGGCAGGCGAGATTGTAGATCTCGTCCACCTCCACGTAGAGGGGAAAGGTGATGTCGTGGCGCATCAGCTCGAAGCGCGGATGCTGAAGGAGATGGGCGACATTGGCCCGCGCGCCCGTGAAGAAATTATCGACGCAGAGGACTTCATGGCCCTCTTCGATCAATCGGTCGCACAGATGGGAGCCCAGGAATCCGCCGCCGCCGGTGACCAATACGCGCTTCACGTCGTGCATGTTCGAAGCCTCGCCTCTCGTTTTCCCGCCCGCCCGCTGAAAGGGGCAGCCTTAGGCCCGCCCTCGCCCAACTGCAAGGCGCAGACCGCAACGGGCAAGGTGTCAAGCCTCATCTAATCTGATAAGGTTAAAGAAGTCGCGTGAGGGGGAATTATCATGCCGGCGAATGGGTTTTCGGCTTACGAACGCAGCCTTCTAGACGCCTTCGCGTCCGGGGTTGCATGGTCGCCCTCCTACCATCAGAGGTGGGCGAGCCGCGCCGCCGCATCCGATACAGCCCGCAACATAGACTACGATCCTGAAGCGATTGCGGAAACCCTCGGCCGCCAAGGCCGGGCGATGACCACGATCGAGGCGGAGGTGATCCGCCGGGCGCTCGCGGGCGAAATCCAAACCAAAGACGGCGGCCTCTTCACCATCGGGGCGCGGGGCGCGCTCATTAAAGAAGGCGCCCGGATTGTCGGCGCGCTGGACCTCTCCGCTATCCGGTTCGATCGGCCAATCGACTTTGAGAATTGCGTTTTCGAAGGACCAATAATCCTGCGGGACGCCCATCTGAGCCGTTTGTCGTTACGCGGCAGCATTTTTGAGCAGTTAGACGGCAAGAACGTCACAATTGACGGGGACCTCGACCTCTCTGGACGGCCGACCGACGGCGGCAATGCGCCGATATGTCAGGAGGAAGGGGCCCCCCCAATCGTGCGCGTCGACCTCGTGAACGCGCGCGTTGATGGGGATGTTAGCTTTATCGAACGCCGTATCGACTCGGCGGGGACCGGCGCGAGCTATGCGCTGGAGCTGGACGCCATCGAAATCGAACGCGATTTGATGCTCAACCGGGTCAACGCCCGGGGCGGCGTCAATCTGCGGGGCGCGAAGATCAGAGCCTCGATTTTTGCCGATGGCGCGACCCTGAGGGCGGCGGAAACCGACGAGGGCGCTCAGCGGGGGCTCGCCCTTCGACTGCGATCAGCCGAGATCGGCGGCAGCGTCAATCTCCGGAAACCATTTTCGGCGCTCGGTGAAGTCGCAATCGATGGCGCGACGATACGCGGCGACTTCCATTGCCGAGGCGGGGCCTTCAACGCAGGCAAGAACGAAGACGGCAAAGACCATCTGAACGCCATCTATGCGGACGCTGTGAAGGTGCGGCGCAGCGTGTTTCTCGACGACGGGTTTTCAGCCGTTGGACAAGTCAACTTTCTCGCGGCGACAGTCGACGGCCAGTTCAGCTGCCGCAGCGGTTCGTTCCTCGCCAGCCGCTGGTCGGACGCCCCAAAGGGTGCGGCGATCCAGGCGGAAGCGATTACGATCGGCTCTCACTTGCTGCTCGACGGCGATTTCTCCGCCAAAGGCCAAGTCATTTTCAGCTATGCGAAGATCGGCGGGGGCGTCTCCTGCAAGGGCGGCGCATTCGTCGCTGCCCGCCCCGAAGCCAACGCGCTCACCCTCGAATTGTCGACGATTGATGCGAACCTCAATCTTTGCGATCTGAAGGCTTTCGAAGGCGCGCTTTCGCTTAAGCAGGCGAAGGCGGCGACGCTGGCGGATGATGAGGGCGCGGACGGAGCGACGACGCCGCAGATTATCGAACTGGACGGCTTCGAGTATGATCGGTTTACAGACGGCTCCCACGACAATCACTGCGATTTAAGCCGCGGGACGCGCATCAGTTGGTTGCAAAAACAGCCTGACTGCGACCTCAAAGAAAGCTTCAAACCGCAGCCGTGGACCCATTGCGCAAATATCCTCAAGCGCATGGGGCATGTCCGGGACGCGCGTTTGATTCTGAACAAGCGCGAAAGATCGCTTCTAAAAAGCCGCAAGCTGAATATTTTTGAATGGGGCTCAGCGGCCATTTTGGGGGCGACCTCCGGCCATGGTTACCGCAACCATTTGGCGCTCCTGTGGATGCTCGGCTTTTGGGCGGTTGGCTGGCTGCTCTTCGCCGTCGCCAATGACGCGGGCTTGATGCGTCCAGCGACTGAAGAGTGGGTGGCGAACCAACCGCTCGCCGAAGCGCTGGGCTCAGACTTTGGGCTCTCGGCGGAATTGCCGGACGCTTACGAACCAATGGCGCCCGCCGTTTATTCGATCGACGTCTTTCTACCGATCGTCGACTTTTATCAGTCTCGTTACTGGCTGCCGCGCTACACGGATGAAGTGACAACAGCCATCAATGTGGCGGAGACCTCACCCTGGTTGCTCGACGCGAACCAATGGTTCGGCCTGCCGCCGGCGATCGCTGAGCCCATGAACCTGGTTGTGCGGCCAGTGATGGGCGGCCTCGCAGCCGCGCTCACTTGGCTGTTTTCGATCAGCAACTTCCTAAAAGTCTGGTTTTGGATCGAGATCGTGGCCGGATGGGCGCTCACGACGATCGCCATCGCCGGCCTCGCCGGAGTGCTTGAGCGGGACCGGCGCTAGAGCGAGTTGCGGAATAGGCGGATCGCCGGTTTCGCGTCGGCGGTTCGCGCTAACAAAGATCTGAAGCCGTTAGCTGACTTGGTCGTTCGCCTTAGCCGTAGCCGTAGGCGTCGTAATCCGCGCCATAGGCGGATCGGAGCGCTGCGTTAAGGCGCGGGGCCGCCGCCGCCGTGTCAGCTGAAAACGCCGGAATATCTGCTGGCGCGCCGGCCGCAAAATCAAAGCGCGTCGCGGCGAATGCGTCCAAAGCGTCCGTCGGAACCGCCAGCTTTTCGTGGTGATGGCCCGATTTCAACCGAGCGCGAAGAGCGCGCTCGTCGCTCACCGGCAACCCAAAATCTCGCTCCACCGCCTGGAAGGCGGCGTGGCCGCCCTCCAACTTCACAATGCGCACAGGCCGCGGAAGGCTACGCTCAAGCCGCGTCACCTGGGGGGCGATGTGGCCGTTAAGGCGGGCCGCGCGTTCCGTCGCAATCCACTCCAAAAAGTCGAGAAGCGACAGGGGCGCGTCATGACGCGCTGAAGCGCCGTAAACGTAGCGCAGAAGCCGCTTTCTCCAGTAAGCGGACCAATGGTCGAGCTGATTGCGGACGACCTTAGGGCGGTTCAGCTCCAGAAATGCGCTGAGCGCCCGCGCTGCGGGATCGCGGACAAATTTCACGAGGGGCGCGCCTGCGGCCGCCGCGTCCTTAAGATCGTCGAGATAGCCCGCCCGGGCCTTGAAAACGTCGTTCTCATAGTCGTGGATCCAGCGCCCGTGCGCCTCGGCCGTCTCCAGAAGACCCACATGGTGAAGATACCAGCGCAGCGCCGCCGTGGAGCCCGCCTTTTGACTCCACAGGAGAATAAAGGGCGCATTCGGATGATAAAGGGGCATGCGGCCGAATTCCTGGAACCGCCGTGGCCCCAAAACGCCGTTTAGCGCTGCGCCGATCGCCTCGCGCCGCTCTTCGCTGATCCGCTGGTGTAGCGATAGCGCCGACGCTACTTCGCCGAGCGCAGCCCGCAGCGCGTGCGCCATCTCATCTCGTCCCCTTTCGTCTTAGCGCAGCCGCCTAGCCCTAGGCGAACAGAAAATCGTCAGCGCTCAAATCCGCCTGACTGAGGCCGCGAACCGTGAGCCGATCGCCGCCGCCAAAATCAAGCACGAGCCCGCCGCCCACCGCCGACGACACCGCCAGCAATTCACCAACGGAATCGAAGTCGGAGCCGAACCCGACGAGGCGGATGTCGTCAACCCCATTCTCAAAATCGGAGATGAGGTCGAGATCGTCGCCGCGCGCGAACACAAAGCGGTCGGCCCCGCCGAGCCCGAATAGGGTGTCGTTCCCCTCGCCCCCCACCAGCGTATCGTTTCCTTGGTCGAGGCCGCCGAACAGGCTGTCGTTCCCCGCCCCGCCGTCCGCGAAATCGCTGCCGAACTGGGCGAACAAACTATCGTCGCCATCGCCGCCGAACAGCGTGTCCGCGCCTTGGTTGCCGGAGAGTTCGTCGTCGCCGGTCCCGCCCTCTATGAGGTCGGCTCCTTCCCGGCCGAACAGAATGTCGGCTCCGCCGTCGCCGCGCACGGTGTCTGCGCCCTCGCCGCCTTCAGCTTTGTCAGCGCCCTCGCCACCCTCGATGAGGTCGCTCCCGGCGAACCCGAAGAGCGAATCGTCGCCAGAGCCGCCAATCAGCGTGTCGGCCGCCGCGTCGCCTTGCCCCGCATAGGCCGTGTCGTCGCCGTCGCCGCCAAGGATTTCATCGGCCCCGTTTTTGGCGACGATGAGATCATTTCCTCCCTGGCCGCGGAGGGTGTCCGCGCCGGCGCGGCCGAAGAGACCGTCGTCATCCGGGCCGCCATCGACAAGATCGTCGCCGTCGCCGCCGATCAAGGTGTCGAGCCCCGCGCCGCCAAAAAGCTGGTCCGCGCCTGCGCCGCCATCGAGCTTGTCCGCCCCCGGCCCGCCATCGAGGAGATCGACGCCGGGCCCAGCGATCAGCTCGTCCGCGCCGCCCTCGCCGAACAGACTGTCGGCGCCCGTGTCCCCGTCGCCGCCGAAGAGGGAATCGGCGCCGTCGCCGCCGAAGAGGCGATCGTCGCCCGCCGCGGCGAACAGGCCGTCGTCGCCCGCCCCGCCGAAGAGTATGTCGGCCCCGCCGCGGGCGAAGAGGTCGTCGGCCCCGACGCCGCCCATCAGGATGTTGTCCTCGCCGGAACCTGTGAGTTCGTCGCCAAAGTCAGACCCGATGAGGTTTTCGATAGCGATGAGTTCGTCGCCCGCCGCGTCGCCAGCGGAACCCGCGCCGGTCGCGAGATTGACGATGACACGGCCGCCACTCGCAGCGTAGGAAACGGTGTCTTCCCCCACGTCGCCATTGATGAGGTCGCCGCCCGACCCGCCGACGAAATAGTCGTCGCCGACGCCGCCGCGCAGCGTGTCCGCGCCGCCGCCATCGGCTTCGATCGCGCCGAAAATCAAGTTGGTGGAAAGCTCGCCCCGGCGATCCACCGTGTGGGCTGCAACCTCGCCGGACGCGCCGACGCTCGGCGCCACGAACACGGCGTCAAAACTCAAGTCGAGAAGGGCTGTCGGAATGGAGAGGCTGGCGAGCTGCGCGGCTTCTTGCGGATCGAGAACGGCGTAGGTTTCTACGAGTTCGTCTTGAGCCAGAGCGAAGGAGGCGCCCCGGCCCTGCACCGCTCCAAGATCGGCGCCCGTCCGCGCTGAGATAACGGCGACGTCGCCTGGGGCCGCGCCGGCGGGATCGCCAAAGGCCCCCTCCTCTTGGAGAATGCGGTTCTCGTGTTTGGTGAACATGCGGAAGATCTGCAGCGCCTCAAGCTCGGAGACGTCGTCCGCATCCGGCGTCACATCCGCGTAGAGACTATGGATATGGCTTTCCACGTAACGGCGCTTAGCGATGCCGAGCGAGCGCGACGTGCCGCCATTGGTGTTGTAGCGGATCTCAAACCAGGCCTCCGCCCGGTCGCCCGCGTCAATCGCCGCATTGAGGTTCGGCGAGGAGCTGGAGCCGCTGATGATGCCGTTATAGGCGAGCGAGACATAGGCGGCCCTCTCCAGAGAGAGGGGCACGCCCTCCACCCAGCGGTCCACCACATCTTCAAACTGGTCGATGATCTCCGCGTCGAAAAAGTCCGCCATCTCATCGAAACTGATGAAGGCGAAGCTGGAGCGCTTGTTGGCGCCCGGAACGGAGGGGTCGGCCGCCCGTTCGGCCATGACAGCGTCGGCGGCGTTCCGCAGGCCCGCCGAATTGCCGGTCCAATCCTGGGCGAAGATATCGGCCAGTTCGGCCGCGTAAGCGCTGTCGGACGCGCTGCTCAGATTGAAGCCGAACGCCTCAAGCAGCGGATCGCGGACGGACGAGACTTGCAGGTTGAAGCCAATGCCGATGGTGGCGATGCCGACGCTATCGGAAAAGGGGCGCAGCTCCGCGCCTTCCAACTGACGGATCGTCTCAAAACGCAACGCCTCGTAGTCGTTGGTCGAAACGGTCTGATAGCTCAGCATCGGTGTCGCCTTTGCGGGTGGAACCTAGGCGCTATCGTGCCCGCCGAATGGGGCCGGTTCGGGGCGGAAACGGGGCGCTCTCCCCCTATGGGAGAGCGCAGCCCCTAACTTAGCGCTAAGCGAGAGTTATTTCGTGAGCGGCCCGGGACTTGCAGCTAAGGTGAATCCGATTGGGCCAACTGCTCAAATGAAAACGCAAGCAACGCTGCAGTAAGTGGCGAATTAACTGTAACGATCCCCTTGGCGCTGTTTTACGGCCTTAGCGGCCATGCTAAGTCAAGGGCGGGGTGTTTAAACGGCAACCGGGTAATGTAAGGGGCGCGCAATGAGCACTGACCCGAATCGAAATAACTCCGCGGGCGTCGCGGCCGCCGCTCTCGCAAGCGGCGCAGCAGGCGCGGAGCAGGACGCCATGGCGATCGAGATCGCCGCCGAGGCCAACGGCCTTGAAGAAACGATTGTCCCGGCGCAAATGACCGCGCCGCTGAGCGCGCCGATCACAGTCGTTGGCGGAGACGATGCAGACGACATCGACGGCGACGACGCGGACGACGACTTCCTGGATGGCGGCGCGGGCGACGATGAAATCCTGTCCTCCTCCGGCGCGGATACGGTCATCGGCGGCACTGGGTCCGATACCATTATCCTGGAAGACTCCTACATCGGCTCGGACACCATCACCGGCGGCGAGGATGGCGATGGGCTAGATGTCGACGTCATCGACCTGACCTATGCAACAGAAGACGCTGTCACCGTCACCT
>JBCDJH010000102.1:0-7194 GCA_038747965.1 Pseudomonadota bacterium | reverse complement strand
GCCGGCTCGTCTTGAAGTTCGGCGGCACGTCTGTGGCGGACCTGTCGCGTATTGAGCGTGTGGCGCGCATTGTCGCTGCGGCGGCGGAAGACGCCGACGGCGTGGCTGTCGTCGTGTCGGCGATGGCGGGGGACACCAATCGTCTGCTGGGGCTCGCGGAAGAAGCGGTGCGCGGCCCCGCAGTTTCATCCGCCGGGCCGGGGCTGGACGACGCGCCGACGAGCCGCGCGGCGCGCGCTGAGACCGATACGATCGCCGCCTGCGGCGAGCAGCTGTCGGCTGGCTTGTTGGCGTTGACGCTACAGCGGATGGGTTTAAGGGCGCGCTCCTGGCTCGGCTGGCAAATGCCCATGGCGACGGACGGAGCCTACGGCGCGGCCCGCATCGCGGATCTGTCAGCGGGCGCGCTCGGCCCCGCCATCGATAGCGGCGAGATCGCGGTGATCGCCGGCTATCAGGGCGTCTCTCCAGAGAATCGCGTGGCGACTTTGGGCCGGGGCGGCTCGGACACCAGCGCCGTCGCCGTGGCCGCGGCGCTGAAAGCCGAGCGGTGCGACATCTATACCGACGTCGACGGCGTCTATACGACAGACCCGCGCGTCGTTCCGGGGGCGCGGCGGCTTGATCGCATATCCTACGAAGAAATGCTCGAAATGGCGTCCTTGGGGGCGAAAGTGCTACAAACGCGCTCCGTGGAGCTGGCGATGGCGCACGCCGTGCCGCTGCGCGTGTTGAGCAGCTTTGAAGAACCGTCCCGCGCCCGCCAGGGGACGCTTGTTTGCGACGAGGGTTTGATCTTGGAGAAACAAATCGTAAGCGGCGTCGCATTCACCCGAGACGAGGCGCGGGTGAATCTGCTGGCGCTGCGAGACGATCCCGGCGTCGCCGCGAAAATCTTCTCGCTCATGGCGAAGCGGGACATCAATGTCGATATGATTGTGCAAAGCAAATCGCGGCAAGCGAACGCCGCGAATATGGTGTTCACCCTTCCGCACAAAGACCTTCCTGACGCGCGGGAGGCGCTGGAGAGCGCTCGAGAGACGCTTGGCTATCAGGAGATGACGTCGGAGACCGGCCTGAGCAAAGTCTCCATTATTGGCGTCGGTATGAAGAGCCATACAGGCGTCGCCGAAAAGATGTTTCAGGCGCTTGCGGACAAAGGCATCAATATCGATGTTATTTCAACATCAGAAATCAAAATCAGTGTACTTATAAGCGCGGAATACACCGAGTTGGCCGTGCGCGCTTTGCATGCTGCGTACGGCTTGGGCGAGGCCGCGGATAGCTGACGCGTCTGCTCGCCGATTTTCTCTCACGTTGGGCCATTAACGCTCAACGCGGGCGAAACCCGCCGGGCGTTCTCGCGTTAACAAATGGATGATCGTCTTGAAGTCTTTCGCCAGCCCACTTTCGCAAGGACCGCGCGTTTTGCTGCGACGCCTTCGCGAAATCATGGCGGAACCGGCCCGCGCGCAGACGCGGCTGGACCGGCTGGTGCGCACAATCGCGGCCAACATGGTGGCGGATGTGTGTTCGATATACCTGCGCCGCGCCGGGGACCAATTGGAGCTGTTCGCGACGCATGGATTGAACTCTGACGCAGTGCACAAAACCCGGCTGCGCTGGGGGGAGGGTCTTGTCGGCGCGATCGCGGTGTCGTCCAGTCCGCTGAATTTGCGCGACGCGCCGAGCCATCCCACCTTCTCCTATCGCTCCGAGACGGGCGAGGACCCCTTTCATTCGTTCCTCGGCGTGCCGATCTTGCGCTCTGGGCGTCTGCTCGGCGTTCTCGTCGTTCAGAACGAAACTGAGCGTCTTTATACGGAAGAAGAGGTCGAGGCTTTGCAGACCGTCGCAATGGTTTTGGCGGAGGTGGCGGCGTCCGGCGAACTGATCGACCCGGCCGAATTCGACGACGTGGATGATGTGCTGCATGGGCCCGAGCGCTTCTCCGCCGTCGGCATCGTCGAAGGCGTCGGCATCGGCCGCGCGGCGTTCCATGAGCCGCCGGTGCAGGTCATCAACCTTATCGCCGACGATGTCGCCGCTGAAGAAGAGCGCCTGCAAGACGCCATTGAGGCGTTGCGAAAGTCCGTCGACGCCATGCTGGCGAAGATGGATCGCCGCCTCATGGGCGTCCCGCGGGAGGTTTTGGAAACCTACCGCATGTTCGCCCATGATCGCGGATGGTTGAATCGCTTGCGCGAAGCGGTGCTGAGCGGCCTGACCGCCGAAGCCGCCGTGCAACGCGTGAAAGGCGAGAATCGCGCGCGCATGCTGCAGTCGGACAACGCCTATCTGCGCGATCGCCTGCACGATCTTGATGATCTCGCCCATCGGCTGCTGCGCCATCTGGCGGGCGGCGGTGGCGCTGAGCCGCTAAACATCCCCGACGACGCGATTTTGTTCGCCCGCACCCTCGGGCCTGCTGAGTTGCTTGAGTATGACTATCGCAAGCTGCGCGGCGTCGTTCTGGGGGAAGGATCGGCGGCCTCACATGTCGCGATTGTCGCGCGGGCTTTGGAATTGCCGCTGATCGCGCGGAGCGACGACGCGCTCGACCGCACGGACGCCAACGACCCGGTGATTATCGACGGCGCGGCGGGCGAAGTTCACGTGCGTCCGACGGCGGACATCACCCAGGCCTACCGCGCTAAGCTTGAGCTGCAGTCGGAGCGCCAAGCCGCTTTTGCGGCTGCGCGGGATTTGCCAGCTGTCACGCGCGACGGCGTTGAGATCGATCTGCAAATGAACGCGGGTCTCTTGGTCGACCTGCCGCATCTGGAGGAGACCGGCGCCTCGGGAATCGGTCTGTTCCGCACCGAGTTGCAATTCATGGTGTCCACGGCGCTGCCAAGGCTGCCGCAACAGGTTTCCTTGTACCGCGACGTCATCGCTGCGGCGGGGGATCGCCCCGTCGTTTTCAGAACGGTCGATCTGGGCAGCGACAAGGTGTTGCCGTACATGCAGCACGAACGGGAAGACAATCCGGCGCTCGGCTGGCGGGCGATTCGTCTGTCGCTGGATCGACCGGGGCTCATGCGGCTGCAGTTGCGCGCCTTGCTCCAGGCGAGCGCGGGCCGGCCGCTTCAGGTTCTCTTCCCGATGATCACCATTCCCGAGGAGATAGAGGCCGCCCGTCATCTGCTGGATCGTGAGATGGAGCGCGGACGCCGGCTCGGGCAAACGCCCCCGACTGAGGTGGCCGTCGGCGCTATGATCGAGGTGCCGGCGATCGCCTGGCGACTGGACGCTCTCCTTCGGCAGGTCGATTTCATTTCGATTGGCGGCAACGATCTTGTGCAGTTCTTCTTCGCCGCTGATCGCACGAGCGAGCGAATCGGCAAGCGCTACGATCTGTTAAGCCCCGCTTTTCTTTCGTTTCTGAGCGGCATCGTGGCGGGCGCGAAGGCGAAAGAGGTGCCGGTGTCCTTCTGCGGCGAACAAGCGAGTCAGCCACTTGAGGCGCTCGGCCTGCTGGCGACGGGGTTGCGACGATTGTCGGCGCCTGCAACAGCCATTGGACCTGTTAAGCAGATGGTGCGATCATTGCACCTCAGTGAATTGAACGCGCATATCGCGCCGATGCTGAAAGCGGATCAGGCCAGCATTCGCGAGCCACTTCGCAACTACGCCCACGCCAGCGGCGTCTTAATTTGAAACAGTGACTGATTGACCAGCCGTTTGGCGAGCTACAAAGATTACGAGGCGTCGGTGAGAGATCGCCTCTGTCCGGCGCGCGGTGGCGCGCAGAGTTGAGTGACGCTTTCATGATAGTAAACAAGACCGATATTCCGTCCGCCAACGCTCAGGCTTTGATGAGCAAACCTCGGAACGAGCGGCGGCCGTTGCATGTTGGCGCACGGCTGCGTGATGCGCGCGAACAAGCGGGCATGAGCCTCGACGAGATCGCCCAAAAGATTCGCATACGCGAATCGCATTTGATGGCGCTTGAGCAATTTGATCTCGGCGGTCTGCCCGGGCGCGCCTACGCCATTGGCTTCTTGCGCGCTTACGCGGATTATCTGAATCTTGATGCGGATGAATGTGTCAAACGCTTTAAGGTGGAAGCCGCAGCGCGTGGGCCAGAGCAATCAGATCAGCGATTTGATTTTCCGCAGCCTTCGGTGAAGCGTGGGCCGCTTCCGGGCTCTTCAATTGTACTCGTCGCAATCGTTTTGTTTCTAGGCGTATGGGGGGGATGGCAGCTCACGCGCCCAGCCCCGGACCAGTTGTTCGATCTCGCCTCGGAAGAGCTCGCGCTGTCGATTGGTGAGGATGATGCAGACGTCCTTGGCGACAGCGGCTTTAGCGGGGCGGACGGCGCGCTGCCGCCAGGGCTCGCCGGCGATCCGACTGCGCGCCGAGCGTCCGTCGCGGGCGGCGGCGATGCGGACTTGAAGCTTGCGCGCGCGCTCGCGGATTTGGCCGAGAGGCCCATCCCATCGGCCGTCGCGGCTGCGCTGCAGTCTGACGAAGCCCCCATCGCAGCGACCACGACAGGCCTGAGCGCCGCTGCCGCCCCGGAGGCGCCGGCGAAGGTTGAGCCGGAAGCCGCGCCGGTTAATGCGGCTCCCGAACCGGCGGCGGCCGCGCCCCTCGCAGACCCCGCCGAGCCAACGCCGCAACCGGAAGCCGATCGCTCGCGCGAGGATGCGGCGGCGGCCCGCCGCGCGGTCGCGGCCCCCTCCGAAGAGGACGATGAAATCGCCCAGGCGATCGCGGCCGGATTGGCCGCGTTGGAAGCAGAGCGCGCCGCTGCGAAACGCGCTGAAGCGGAGCGTTTGGTTGCGGAGCGCGAACGCCAGGCCGCGGCGGCGCAGGGGGCGAGTGAGGCCGCGCTGGCGTCCGCAGGGCCTGACGCGCCTCTTGAGGCTGCGGCGACAGCAGACCCAGCGCTTGTAGAGGCGGAAAGCGGCGACGTCTCCGCCCCGGAAACAACAACCGCCGCCCCGCCGTTGGAGCCCTCTGTTCTCACACAGCCGGAGCGCGACGCCGCGACCGCGCCAGCGTCGCCGACGTCCGATGGCGACAGCGTTTCGGCGCCTCAGCAGATTTCGGCCGCGCCCGTTAACGCGGACGTTGCGGCCGAGACGTCGTCGATCTCCAGAGGCGTGACAGCGCCCGCCGCGATTGCGGCTGCCGCGCCCCAGGCTCCGACGTCGATTCCCGCGCAGCCTGAGGCGCCCGCCGCGCCTATCGAAAACGCCGCGACGACAGCGGCGGGCGCGGTGACGACGCCCACTGCCACGACTACGCCGACGACCGTAACGTCTGGTCCGCAGCCTCGCACAGCCGCGGCCAGCGCCGAGACGTTGACAGAGAAAAGACCTGCACCAACGCTGCCGAAGGGCGAGACGAGGGGATCGGCAGAGGGCTCTGCCGTCGCGATTCGCGCTGTGATCCCAGGCTACATGCGGGTGATTTCCTCGGCGGGCGTGGTTCTCGTCAACAAGCAAGTGAAGACCGGCGATGTGTTTTACGCGCCGCGCGACGCCACGCTCACCGTATACAACGCCGCCGGCTTTGATGTGATCGTTGAAGGCGACTATCGCGGCCCTCTAGGTGCGCCGGGCGAGCGGCTCGACAACCTGTCGCTCAACCCATCCTCAGTCGCCTCGGCCCTGGCCTCCAACTGACGCTCGCCGAACCCCGCGCATTGGGCTAAAAGTCGGCGGCTAGGGCTGTCGTCTAAGGGGGATTCTCGCCATGAGCGCCGTTTCAGCGATGATGCAATCAATTGCCGATGATGTTGTCGGGGTCATGGGCGATCTCATGCCGGCCGTTCAAGGCCCGCGCGGACGCGTCGTCGACGCCATGCGCTATGGTAGTTTGGGCGGCGGGAAACGGCTGCGCCCTTTCTTGCTGGTCAGCAGCGCCGATCTCTTCGGCGCGCCGCGGGACCGGTCCCTGCGGGCCGCCGCCGCCTTAGAGATGATCCACAGCTACAGCCTGATCCATGACGATCTCCCGGCGATGGACGACGCCGATTTGCGCCGCGGCCGTCCGTCCGCCCACAAAGAGTTTGATGAAGCGACCGCGATCCTCGCCGGCGACGGTCTGCTCACCTTCGCGTTCGAAGTGATGGCGGACGCGGCGACCCATCCGGATGCTGACGTCCGGTGCGCCCTTATCGCCGCGCTGGCCGTCGCTTCGGGCCCCGCAGGCATGGTCGGCGGCCAAATGATCGATTTGTCAACGGACCGCACGGGCCTCGACATCGACGGCATTAAGGAGCTCCAGGACCTAAAGACTGGCGCGCTTATTCGCTTCGCGTGTCATGGCGGCGCTTTGCTTGGAGGCGCGGGCGCTGAGGAAACCGCTAAGCTCATTACTTATGCGGAGGACCTGGGGCTGGCGTTCCAGATTGTCGACGATCTTCTGGACGCGTTTGGCAGCGAAGCTGAACTCGGCAAGCCTGCGGGCCAGGACGCGGAGATGGACAAGGCGACGTTCGTCAAACTGCTCGGGCCGGATGAAGCGCGGGCGGAAGCGGAGCGCTTGGTTGACCGGTCTATCGGCCACCTGACGGATTTTGGAGACGCCGCCGAGCCCCTGCGTGAAGTCGCACGCTTCGTGTTGGAGCGAACCTCTTAACAACCGCTTCGCCTTATCGGCTTGAGCGGACGCGTCTTAGAATCTGTAGCCGATCTGCGCGCCGAACGTATCAAGGCCCTCATTGCTTTCGCACAGGTTCGCGTTCGAGACATGATCGGTGAAGAGCGAGACCGAGATTCTCTCTGTGACACGGTATCCGAGGCTGAAGTTCTGCCGAAATAGAACGCGGCAGCCGAGCGGCTTCTGGTTTTCTCTTTGAGCGGTACTTTGTTGGTCTTCGCGCAGCGGCGCGCCGTCATGGGCGGCGCCGCCAAAGCCGCCCTCAAAGTACCAATCGGTCAGAAAGCGCCGACGCCAGGTGAGGCCAAAGTAGCCGTAGCTTGTCGCGCCGTCTCCGGTGGCTGCGAGCACGCCCAGATGCGGCGATGGCGCGCCGATCCACCGCAAGAAGCCGGGCGATGCGAAAAACGCTTCGACGCGAACATCGAGCCCCTCTTCTTTTCGATCCGTGAATGGTCCGCGGTCATGGGCGGCGACGCCGAGGCGCACTTCGCGCACTGGCCCTTCGCCAATCGCCGCTTCTGCGCCGGCGGCGGCCGGCGCCGCCCACGGCGGAACAAGGGCGGCCGCCATAAG
>JBCDJH010000101.1:0-7276 GCA_038747965.1 Pseudomonadota bacterium | reverse complement strand
GTGCCACGCATAGGCGCCGGTCTCGGGCCGCAGCGCAACGATGGATGATACAAATAGATTGTCGCCGCCCTCCGGGCTCCGAATAGCCGGGTTCCAAGGCGAGCCATTCCCAACGCCGATATAGAGCAGATCAAGATTTGGGTCGTAGGCCATCGAATCCCAAACCGTGCCGCCGCCGCCATAATTCCACCATTCGCCCGTCCAGGTTTTGGCTGCGGTTTCAAGAATAGGATTCTCAAAAGGTTGCGACGGGTCGCCCGGAACCGTGAAGAAGCGCCAGTCCAGTTCGCCGCTTTTTGCATCGTAGGCGGACACATAGCCGCGAACGCCAAATTCGCCGCCGCCGTTACCGATGATCACGCGTCCCTTCACAATCCGCGGCGCGCCGGTGACCGTGTAGGATTTTGTGCGATCGATGATGGTGTCTACAGACCACACTTCATCGCCAGTCTCGCCGTCAAGCGCGATCAGCCGTCCATCGAGCGATCCGACATAGACGCGGCCCTCATGGTAGGCGACGCCGCGATTCACGACGTCGCAACATCCGCGCACCGCCCATTCGCCCGGAACTTCGGGGTCGTACTGCCACAGCAATTCGCCGGTCCGCGCGTCAAACGCCTGCACTTTGCTCCAGGCGCTTGTCGTGTACATCACGCCGTCAATGACGAGCGGGGTCGCCTCTTGGCCGCGGCGCGTATCCAGGTCGTAGCTCCAGGCGAGTTCCAAACCGTCGATCGTTTCGCGGTTGATCTGATCAAGAGGGCTGAACCGGTCCTCCGCGAAGGTGCGTCCGTGCTTGCTCCAGTCCCCCGCCGGCTCGGCTTTGATCGGCTGGGCCGCCATGCTTTCGGCTGGCGGCGCCGTCCTCTCACCGTGGGGTGTTTGCGGCTCCGAACCGCAGCCGCTCACCATCGCCAAGAGCGCCGTCGCGATCCCGGTGCGCAGGGTTAAGCCCTTCATACTGTTCATAAATCCCGTCCCGAACTCTGAAGTCGCGCCGCGCCGGCCGACGCGCGCAGAAACTGGAATTGTAAAGTATTCGGGGTTTGCGTCCAGCCGCGTCCTCGTCCGGCGCGGAGGCTTAGTGTCGCTTCTCCGAAGCCGGTAGACGCCGAGTGTCGCCCGGCAGGCGTCCTTAGAGAGTCTGGGCGCTATGGTGACGAAAGCGGCCTTGAAGGGTGCG
The DNA here is from genome assembly GCA_038747965.1 of Pseudomonadota bacterium. Classification (GTDB taxonomy): domain Bacteria; phylum Pseudomonadota; class Alphaproteobacteria; order Caulobacterales; family Parvularculaceae; genus JBCDJH01. The sequence goes on along the minus strand of JBCDJH010000101.1, from coordinate 6,093 downwards.
CACAAAAAAGAGGCGGGGCGCTTTCGAGCCCCGCCTCCTTTGTCCGGGTGCGCCAGGCGCGCGCGCGGCTAGCTGCGATCGAAGCGGTCGAGCGTCATGACTTTCGTCCAGGCTTCGATGAAGTCTTCGATAAAGGCATGCTCTGCGCCTTCGAACGCATAGACTTCGGCGACGGCGCGCAGTTCCGCGTTTGACCCAAACACGAGATCCACCTCAGTCGCGGTCCATTTGAGGTCGCCGCTTGCGCGGTCGCGGCCTTCGTAAACCCCCTCGGTTTCAGACGACGGGCTCCAAGCCGTACCCATATCCAGAAGGTTCACGAAGAAGTCGTTCGAAAGGGCGCCCGGCCGGTCGGTGAACACGCCGTGGGTTGAGCCGCCCGCATTCGCGCCCATCGCCCTCATGCCGCCGACGAGCGCTGTCATCTCCGGAACGCTCAAGGTGAGGTAATCCGCTCGCTGAACAAGAGCTTGCGACGGCGAATGCGTCACGCCCGCCGATATGTAGTTGCGGAAACCATCCGCGGCCGGCTCAAGTACTGCGAAGGAGGCCTCGTCCGTTTGCTCCGGCGTCGCGTCATTGCGCCCGGGCGAGAATGGCACATCGTGGTCGTGACCAGCGTCTTTCGCTGCTTTTTCAATCGCCGCCGCGCCGCCGAGAACGATAACGTCCGCGAAAGAGACCCGCTTGTCGCCGGATTGCCCCTCGTTGAAGGCCTTCTGCACGCCTTCGAGTTTGGCGAGCGCTTCTCCCAGGTCCTCCGGATTGTTGACGGCCCAGTCTTTTTGCGGGGCGAGGCGGATCCGCGCGCCGTTGGCGCCGCCGCGCATGTCCGTTCCGCGGAACGTAGCGGCCGACGCCCACGCGGTGCGGACGAGATCGCTCACGGACAATCCGGTGGCGAGGATCTCCTCTTTCAGCTTGGCGACGTCTTTCCGATTGATGAGCTTGTGCTCGACTGCTGGGATCGGATCCTGCCAAAGCAACGCGTCGCCCGGAACCGCCGCGCCCCTGTAGCGGGCCCGCGGTCCCATATCCCTATGGGTCAGTTTGAACCAAGCCTTGGCGAAGGCGAGTTCAAATTGCTCGGGGTCCTCCTGGAACCGCAAAGCGATCTTCTTGTACTCTGGGTCGAACTTCAAGGACAGATCGGTCGTGAACATCACCGGCGCATGGGTCTTGGACGGATCATGGGCGTCCGGCACTAGGGACGCGGCGGCTTCGTCCGTCGGCTTCCATTGGATGGCGCCAGCGGGGCTCTTGGTTTTCACCCACTCATAAGCAAACAGATTATCGAGATACTGAGTGGTCCAAGCCGTCGGGCTGGCTGACCACGCGCCTTCGAGGCCGCTTGTGATCGTGTCGCCCGCCTTGCCGCTGCCGCACGTGCTGTTCCAGCCGAGGCCTTGGTTCTCGACCGCGGCGGCCGCGGGTTCAGGCGCCAGACATTCCGCCTTAACGGCCCCGTGCGCTTTTCCGAAGGTGTGCCCACCGGCGATCAGCGCCACCGTTTCCTCATCGTTCATCGCCATCCGGCCGAAGGTCTCGCGAATGTCCTGCGCGGCCGCGATCGGATCCGGGTTTCCGTTGGGGCCTTCCGGATTCACATAGATGAGGCCCATCTGCACGGCCGCTAAGGGCTGCGCCAGCTCGCGGTCGCCGCTATAGCGCTCATCTTCGAGCCAGCCGGTCTCCGGCCCCCAATAGACAAGATCCGCTTCCCAATCATCTTCCCGGCCGCCGGCGAAGCCGTAGGTTTTGAAACCCATGGATTCCAGCGCGACGTTCCCCGTAAGGACCATCAGGTCGGCCCATGAGAGGCTCTGGCCGTATTTCTGTTTCACCGGCCAAAGCAGGCGGCGCGCCTTATCAAGATTGGTGTTGTCGGGCCAGCTGTTGAGCGGCTCGAAACGCTGTTGCCCGCCGCCGGCGCCGCCGCGGCCGTCAGCGACGCGGTATGTTCCCGCGCTGTGCCAAGCCATGCGAATGAAGAACGGACCGTAATGGCCGTAGTCGGCGGGCCACCAATCCTGCGACGTCGTCATCAACGCCTCAATGTCTTGCTTCACAGCGTCCAGATCGAGGGACTCAAACGCCTCCGCATAATCGAAGTCCTCGCCGAGGGGGTTCGATGCGGGCGTGTTGCGGCGCAGCGGACTGAGGTCGAGGCTCTCCGGCCACCAGAACTGATTGGGCTTTGGCGCGCCTTCCGCGCGCGCTGAATGGTAATCTCCCGGGCCCATCTCCGCGGACAGCGGCGCAGCCAACGCCACGCAGGTGAGGGCCGAGGATGCGGCCAAGATCGCTTTGACGCTTTTGTTCATTCTGCGCTCTCCCTTTTGAGCTTTAGGGGGCGGAAAGGGGCCTGGGCCGCCATGGCCCCGCGCCCGCATCGGATTTTCCACCCACGTCGCCCAACGGGATTACCCCGATGCGGCGTCGCTGTAAAAGTGATCGTTTCAATCTTTGCGATAGATAGCGTCTATTGCGGGGCCCGCCGTCCTGGCCCGTGGCGGGTTCCCGCTGCTGGCGGGAGCAGCGCACGAGCGAACGCATATTATCACTGGAAGGAGCAACGAACGCCCGAGTGAATACAATGGCTTCGTGATAGTCAGTACGGGCTATGGACGTGGGGAGCAAACCGCCATCGCAGCCCGCCGTTTTGCCGTTTCGCCCCAACGCGTTGGAAGCGTTGCGCTCGCTGGCGAAACGGCGGTCTTTGGGCTTTCTTTGATGAACCGCTAAATATTCTCGACCAATCGCCCTATGTACTCGTATCCTAATTGTCGCAGGGCCGCGGAAAGTTTTTTGCACGTGCGAAGAGCTTTTAAGCGCTAGCCATCCTTTTGGATGGAGGAGAGGGCAATGAGAACAAGTCGAAACTTGTCAACGCTCGGCGTCTCGCCCAAGGAGCGGTCTGCATTCTGGCGGTCCGCGATCCGGGATTACTACCTTCTTGCTGAGGTGGAGCTGCCGCGAGACAACGCAGCCTTTAACGCGTCGCTGTCCGACAGCCCCTTCGGATCCGTGAGTTTCAGCGATTACCGGGCCGGCCCCTACCTGGCGCGCCGGACGGACGTGCATGTGCGCCGCGACGTGACGGAGAACTTCTTTTGCTTCTTCCCGCTTCGGGGTCGAAAATGGCTGCGGCAGGCGGGACGAGAATGCGTGATGGAGCCCGGCGCGTTCACGGTGCTTTGGAGCGGCGCTCCGCTTGAGACGTGGCAGACAGAAGTGTTCGAGGCCCTGATCGTGCGGTTTCCAGGCTCCGCGCTGCGGGCGCGTTTGCCGGATGTCACGCAGATCCCCTGCCTTCCGAGAGACTTCGACGTCGGCATGGCCGGCCTGGCCGCGAATTTCATTCAGTCGATGCGCGGCGCGGTGAGCGGCGACGCCGCGGGCGTCACCACGGAACTGCGCGCACAACTCGCCGAGCAGGCGGCCGACTTACTCGCCTTTTGTTTCTTGGCTGATCAATCGATATCGTTAGACGAAAGCTCGGCCCGCGCCGGCATATACCGCCGGGCCTGCCAGGTTATCGACGCGCGATTGTTCGACGATGGGTTGAGCCCTGGCGACGTAGCGGCGGAGCTTGGAATTTCTCAAAGATATTTACACGATGTATTTTCAAAACGAGATCAGTCCGTCGCCGCTATGATCCTCAACAAGCGGCTCGACGCGGCCAAAAGAGTTCTCGGCAATCCGCTTTACGCGGCGCGATCAATCTCGCATGTCGCCTACGAGCATGGATTCCGCAGCACAGCGCACTTTTCTATCGCGTTCAAGCGCGCCTTTGGATCTACGCCGAGCGCCTATCGCAGCACTGCAGCGCAGCATAACATCGCCGAAAGCGCGCGGGAGCACGAGCTGGGTTGACACGCCTCTCGACAAAGGGAAGCGCCTGCCTGTCGTGATTTCTCGGGATTTAACACCAGTGCATAAACCGTTTCTTTAAATGGAAATGCAGCGCCGCCTCGTTTCCCGCAGCTCCTGACTTTGCCACCCTCAAGCCCATAGCAATGCGATCGTTAGGCTGGCCCCTTCATTTCAGCCCTAGCGACGCTGGTGGTGGACTGTTGAGGTAGGAGCTTAAGAGCCGATGGTTGATGCGCGCGCCGATTGCGAAACGGACGTCTTAATAATCGGTACGGGACCGGCTGGCGCCGCCGCAGCCCTTGGGCTTGCGCGCCACGGTGTCGACAACATCGTTGTGAACCGCTTTTCTTGGACGGCTCGGACACCGCGCGCTCACATTACCAATCAGCGCACGATGGAAGTCATTCGAGATTACGACCTGGAGCGCGAGGCTCTGGAGCTCGCAGCCTCCAACGACTACATGGGCGAAAACCCGTTCGTCACCAGTCTGGCGGGTGAAGAGCTCGGCCGGATCAAAACGTGGGGCACGGACCCCGATCGCAGGGCCGACTACGAAAAAGCCAGCCCGACGATGATATGCGACCTGCCTCAGAACCTTCTGGAGCCCATGTTCATTCGGGCTGCGGCGCATCAGGGCTCCAAGGTCCGCTTCGACACCGAATATGTGGACCACGTTCAAGACGCCGATGGGGTGACCGTCACCCTCCGCGATCACGTAACAAACGGGACGTACACGGTCCGCTGTAAATACCTCATTGGCGCGGATGGCGCGAACTCGCGGGTGGTTGAGCATCTAGGCCTGCCGCTTGAGGGCGAGATGGGCAAATCCGGCTCGATAAACATGGTTTTCGAGGCCGATTTGTCCCGCTACGTCGCCCATCGCCCTAGCGTTCTGTATTGGGTTATTCAGCCTGGGTCTCAGGTGGGAGGGCTTGGTATCGGCGTCGTCCGTATGGTCCGTCCTTGGTATAAATGGCTCGCCATTTGGGGGTATGAGGTGGACAACGGTCCGCCGGAACTCAACAACGAGATGGCGACAAGCATCGTCCATGGCCTCATCGGCGATTCCTCGATACCCGTCAAAATCGAGTCGACGTCCACTTGGACGGTCAACGATATGTATGCGACGCAGCTCTCCAAAGGACGTGTCTACTGCATGGGAGACGCTGTCCATCGCCATCCGCCGACGAACGGTCTTGGATCGAATACGTCTGTGCAAGATGCTTTCAATCTCGCATGGAAACTGGCCTACGTATTGGACGGCAGGGCTGGCCCGGAGTTGCTTGAGTCGTATAACGCTGAGCGGGGGCCGGTTGCCAAGCAGATTGTTAAGCGCGCAAACAAGAGCCTCGGCGATTTTCCTCCCATCCTCAAAGTCCTTGGTCTCCTGGATGCAACCACGCCCGATGAGATGCGCCAGAATATGGCGGCGCGGAAAGACGCGACGGATGCCGGTGTGCATCAGCGCGAAGCGCTCGTCGAGGCCATCGCGCGGTCCGATTATGTCTATAACGCGCACGGCGTTGAGATGAACCTGCGATACGAATCCGACGCCGTATCGCCCGACGGCTCCGAAGACCCCGGCTTTAAGCGAGATGCTGAACTCTATCACGAGCACAGCAGTCGTCCGGGCGCGCCGGTTCCCCACGCCCGGCTCGCGCAAAATGGACGATCCGTCTCCACATTGGACCTTTGTGGCAAGGGCGGCTTCTCTTTGCTCACAGGCATTGTCGGCGAAGACACCTGGCGAGAGGCCGCCGCGGCCGCCGAAAAAGCTGTGGGCGTCCCAATAGCAGTGCATGCGATTGGTCCGGGGCACGGAAAGTTTCTGGTGGGCGGGGTCGGGCTTGGCACGACCGTGACCGCCTCGCGCCTTGTCAGTATCGCTGTGGCGTCATCGATTGCGCAGTCCCTATGGGCCATCCTTTTGGTCTATGGCGGATTTTACCTGATCGCCGTCAGCGCCCAGCAGGTGACGTATCTCGCCGAAGACATCCTGGCACCCGTCAGCTATTTGGCGATTGCGTTGGTCGGGCTGATCTTGGTGTGGCGTGGCGTGCGCCGTTTTGCAAAACCAGCGCAAAGGCACGCACATGCGCACGATCACGCGCATGATCATTCGCAAGCGGAATGCGGCTGCGGCGCGCATGGTCCGAGCGCCAAGGAAATAGAACGCGTTACCTCTGTGCGTGAGGCGCTGATCCTGATCGCAAGCGT
>JBCDJH010000100.1:0-7340 GCA_038747965.1 Pseudomonadota bacterium | reverse complement strand
CTCCTACCGGGCGCATCTGGGGCTCGCGGCGATCGCGCATTCAAGCGGCGATTTCGCTGGCGCCCGCAAGGCCTACCAAGCGGCGCTGGAGTCGGAGCCGCCGGAGGAGATCGCGCCCAAGATCCGCTCGGCGCTCGTGGAGATCAGTTCCTAACCATCCCGGCGCGCCGGCCGCCGCTTGACCGGGCGGAGCCGCCTGCCTACCGTCCGCTGCAATTGCGAAATCCCGATTAAGCGGACCCTATGACCGCGCCCCGCGCCGAACCCGACACGTCCTTTCAAGGCCTGATCCTCACCCTGCAGCGCTATTGGGCCGATCAGGGCTGCGTGCTGTTGCAGCCCTATGATTTGGAGATGGGCGCCGGCACCTTTCATCCCGCGACCACCTTGCGGGCGCTCGGCGAGAAGCCCTGGAAAGCTGCTTTTGTGCAGCCTTGCCGCCGACCTACCGACGGGCGCTATGGCGCAAACCCCAACCGCTTTCAGCATTACTACCAATTTCAAGTAATCCTGAAGCCCTCGCCTCAGAACATTCAGGATCTTTATTTGGAGAGCCTGGCTGAGATCGGCGTCGATGCGGCGAACCACGACATACGCTTTGTCGAGGACGATTGGGAGAGCCCGACGCTTGGGGCCTGGGGGCTCGGCTGGGAGGTCTGGTGCGACGGGATGGAAGTCTCTCAGTTCACCTACTTTCAGCAGGTGGGCGGGTTCGACTGCAAGCCGGTTTCCGGCGAGCTTACCTACGGGCTGGAGCGCCTCGCCATGTATGTGCAGGGCGTCGACAACGGCTACGATCTTCGCTTCAACAAGGACGGCGTCACCTATGGCGACGTCTTCCACCAAGCGGAGCGCGAGTTCTCAGAATATAACTTCGAACTGGCGGATACGGAGGTTCTGTTTCGCCAGTTCGCGGAGGCTGAGACCGCCTGCGCCGCGATCGCGGATAAGGGCTTGGCGCTTCCCGCCTATGATCAGTGCGTGAAGGCGAGCCATCTCTTCAATCTCTTGGATGCGCGCGGCGTCATCAGCGTGGCGGAGCGCCAATCCTATATTCTCCGGGTACGAGCTTTATCGAAGCGCTGCGCGGAGGTTTGGCTGGAAAGCCCGCAAGGGCGCACGCCGGGCGCCGGCGTCGTTGAAGCGGCCGCGTCATGAGCCGCACCAGCGAACGCCACACCGCGATGTTGAACCATCTGGTGACGGACGGCGCGTCGGCTTTCAAGCCGGCCGCGGCCCTGGGCGAGGGGCGCCTCACCGATTGGGGCCACGGATGGGTGAAGGGCCGCTGGCAAATCAACCCGGATTTCTATCTGCCGGATAAAACCGTATTTGGCGGTTACATTGCAGCTCTCGCCGACCATCTCCTCGCGATTGTCGCCTTCACCGTTCTTGAGGAGAACACGGAGCGGTTTCGCACAGCCAATCTGCAGACGACGTTCTTCCGGCCGCTCACTGGCGAGGCGGTGGATCTGGAGGCGCGGGTCATCAATGTCAGTCGGCGGCTGATCAATGTGGAAGGCGATTTTCTGAACGGCGACGGCAAGATCGCGGCGCGCTGCTCAGCCGCCCAATCGCGGCGAAGAGTTGAGGCGGCCGACGCTTTTCCGGAGACCCCGCCAAACGGTTCCAACGCCGCATGAACGCGAAACGCTTTCAAGACGGCGGGCCCTCGGGCAAGTCGGCGATCCGCGTGAACCAGGTGCGCACGGCGGAGGATCTCGCCGCCTTCCTGGCCGCGCTGTCGAGCGACGCTGCGTCGAATGCGGGCCGGTGGGAGAACGGCGATTTGCAGGAGTATCTCAAAGCCCTTAGCCGCTATCTTGAGGACCAGGGCGACTTCCGCCGGCCGGGCCTCTTCGGCGGCAATCTGTGGCGGGATCTTGCGGGCCTGTTCGCCGCCGGCAAATCCTATGAGTGAGCGGGGCTGAGGCGACGGTGGCGGACCTATTGCTCGAATTCTTTTCGGAGGAGATCCCGGCCCGGATGCAGGCCCGGGCCGCCGCCGATCTGCGTCGCTTGATGCTGGAGGCGCTTTCTGAGGCCGGCTTGAAGCCCAGCGCGATGGAGACGTTCGCCGGCCCGCGCCGGTTGGCCCTTCACGCCGCCGACTTGCCGATCGTGCAGCCGGATCGGCGGGAGGAGCGAAAGGGCCCCCGCGTCGGCGCGCCCGACAAGGCGATCGCCGGCTTCCTGCGCGGCGCCGGCCTTGAGAGCGTGGACGCTTGCGAGATCCGCGAAGACGGCAAAGGGCAGTATTACGTGGCGGTGCGGACGGTTGAAGGCGGACGCACGGCCGACGTGATCGAGCGGGCCGTTGGCGACATCATTCGAAATTTCCCCTGGCCGAAGTCCCAGCGCTGGGGCGACGGCGCCTTGCGTTGGGTGCGGCCGCTACATTCGATCCTATGCGTATTTGACGGCGCGCCTCTGGCGTTCTCGGTAGACGGAGTTCCTGCTGGAGGCGCCACGCGCGGCCACCGGGTGCATGGGGGCGAGGCGTTCGAGCCCCGCTCCTTCGCCGAGTACGAACAAGAGCTGCGCGCACGGCGGGTGATCCTGCAAGCGGACGAGCGGCGCGCCCTCATTCAGGAGCGCGCGCGAGCGCTCTGCGCAGAAGCAGGTTTGGAGCTGATCGAAGACGACGCGCTGCTCAACGAGGTCGCGGGCCTCGCCGAATGGCCCGTCCCTCTGCTGGGGCGCATGGACGAGAAGTTCCTCAGCCTCCCGGCGGAAGTCCTCACCACCGCCATGCGGATGCATCAGAAGTATTTCTCCGTGCGCGATCCGAAGACAGGCGGGCTCGCCCCGCGCTTCGTGGTGGTCGCCAATCTGGAGGCGGAGGATGGTGGCGCCGCCATTGTCGCCGGCAACGAACGGGTGCTGACGGCGCGCCTCTCCGATGCGCGGTTCCTGTGGGACCAGGACCGCAAGGAGAAGCTGGAGGCCCGGGTGGGCGCGCTCAGCGGCATCACGTTCTTTGAAGGGCTCGGCACGATCGGCGATAAAGCCCAGCGGATTTCGGAATTGGCGGCTGTTGTTTCTGAGGCCATGGGCCAGACGCGCGAAGTTTCAGCCCTTGCGCGAGAAGCCGGACGTTTGGCGAAAGCCGATCTCGTGACTGAAATGGTCGGCGAGTTTCCGGAACTCCAAGGCGTCATGGGCCGCTATTACGCCCTCGCCGATAGCCAGCCAGACGGTGTCGCCGACGCCATACGGGACCACTACAAGCCCGCCGGCCAGGACGATGCGCCGCCAAGCGCGGCGACGAGCGTTGCGGTCGCCTTGGCCGACAAAATCGACACGCTGGTGGGGTTCTGGATCATCGGCAAGAAGCCGACGGGATCGAAGGACCCCTTCGCGCTTCGCAGGGCGGCTCTGGGCGTTATTCAGATCGTTGTCGCCAATGAAATCGCACTGTCGCTAACCGACCTCTTCAGAGGCTCGGCGTTCGGTTTTGCTGAGGGACAAGATGGCGCTCTTGGAGCTTGCCCCGACGATTTCACGCCAGATCTCCTCGCCTTCTTCCACGACCGCTTGCGGGTTTACCTGCGCGATCGGGGCGTAGCGCATGACGTCATTGACGCAGCCTTCGCTGTCCCGGGACAGGACGACATCTACGCCATGGTGCGCCGGGTGGAGGCTGTCCAGGCCTTTATCGCCACCGCCGATGGCGTCGATCTGCTCGCCGCCTACAAACGCGCGGACAACATCCTCAAAGCCGAGGAAAAGCGCGATGGGACGGTTTTTGCAACGGACGATCTTCGCGCTCTGGAGCTGACGGCGCCCGCGGAACGCACGCTGCGGGAGGCTGTTGTCTCTCTAGAGGATGCGGTCGCCGCCCGTTTAGAGACCGGCGATTTCACCGGCGCGCTGAAAGCGCTCGCGGGGCTCCGGCCGCCGCTGGATGCGTTTTTTGAGGCGGTGGTTGTGAATGACGACGCGGCCGAGGTGCGCAGAGCGCGGCTCATGCTACTCTCGGCGGCGCGCGGCGTGTGCGACGCGGTCGCGGCGCTGTCGAAACTTGAAGGATGACGAGGCGGAAGGGGCGGTCCATGGCGATGCCGGCGGCTGGGGATGAACTCTCCCAATGGGTGTACAGTTTTGGCGACGGGAAGGCGGATGGCGACGCCTCCTTGCGCAACCTGCTTGGCGGTAAGGGCGCGAACCTCGCCGAGATGAGCAATCTGGGCCTGCCTGTCCCCCCCGGCTTCACCATCACCACGGAAGTCTGCACCGCCTTCTATGACAATGACCGCGCCTATCCCGCCGGCCTGGAGGCGCAAGTGGCCGAAGCGCTTTCGCAGGTGGGCGCGCTTGTGGGCAAAAGCTTTGGCGACGCCGCCAATCCGCTGCTCGTCTCCGTGCGCTCCGGCGCGAGAGCCTCCATGCCCGGCATGATGGACACGGTGCTCAATCTCGGCCTGAACGATGAGACCGTGAAAGGCCTCGCCGCGCTCTCCAACGACGAACGCTTCGCCTATGATAGCTATCGGCGCTTCATCCAGATGTACTCGAACGTCGTGCTGGGGATGGAGCATCATCTCTTTGAGGAAATCCTCGACATCCACAAAGAGGAAAACGGCCACACGCTGGATACGGAGCTTACAGCGGGCGAATGGCGGGGGATTATCGACAAGTACAAGGACGCTGTGAACGCCGAGCTGTCGAAGCCGTTCCCGCAGGACCCGCAGGAGCAATTGTGGGGCGCCATCGGCGCTGTCTTCGGCTCCTGGCGCAACGACCGGGCGGAGACGTACCGGCGTCTCCATAACATTCCGGAGAGTTGGGGCACCGCCGTCAACGTCCAGGCGATGGTGTTCGGCAATATGGGGGAGACGTCCGCCACCGGCGTCGCCTTCACCCGGAACCCGTCGACGGGCGAGCGCGCCTACTACGGAGAATATCTCGTCAACGCCCAGGGCGAGGACGTGGTGGCGGGCATTCGTACGCCCCAGACCCTCACCAAAGTCGCCCGGGAAGAGATGGGGGAGACCGCGCCGTCCCTCGAAGAAGCGATGCCATCGACCTTCCAGGAGCTGGTCGCCGTCTTCGATAAGCTGGAGACCCACTACCGGGACATGCAGGACATCGAATTCACGGTGCAGGAAGGCAAGCTGTGGATGCTGCAAACCCGCAGCGGCAAGCGCACCGCCAAGGCGGCGCTTAAAATCGCTGTCGATATGTGTACGGAAGGCATGATTTCGGAGACGGAAGCAGTGCGGAGGGTGGAGCCAGGCTCGCTCGATCAACTTCTGCACCCCTCTCTCGATCCGGATGCGGAGCGCGATATCTTCGCCAAGGGCTTGCCAGCCTCGCCCGGCGCCGCCAGCGGCGAGGTCGTGTTCACCTCCGAGGAAGCGGAATCGTTCGCCCAAGAAGGCCGCAAGGTCGTTCTTGTCCGCGTTGAGACGAGCCCGGAAGATATTCACGGCATGCATGCGGCGCAGGCGATCGTAACGGTGCGGGGCGGCATGACGTCCCACGCCGCCGTGGTCGCCCGCGGCATGGGGCGCGCCTGCGTCTGCGGCGCCGGCGGCATTAAGATCGATGCGGCGTCCGGGCAAATGTCGTCCGCTGGGAAAACCATCTCGAAGGGCGACCTGATCACCGTCGATGGCGGCTCTGGCGAAGTGTTCCTCGGCGCAGTGAAAACGGTGCAGCCAGAGCTTTCCGGCGATTTCGGCAAGCTCATGGGCTGGGCTGACAAAACCCGGCGGATGCAGGTGCGCGCCAACGCCGAAACGCCGCTTGACGCCAAGACCGCTCGGGAATTCGGCGCCGAAGGCATCGGCCTTTGCCGTACCGAGCATATGTTCTTTGAGGCGGAGCGCATTGTCGCTGTTCGCGAGATGATCCTTGCGGAAAACAAATCGGGGCGCGAGGCGGCGCTCGCCAAGCTGCTGCCCATGCAGCGCAGCGACTTTAAAGAACTCTTCGACGTGATGAAGGGGCTGCCGGTGACCGTTCGCCTGCTTGACCCGCCCCTCCATGAATTCTTGCCGAGCAGCGAAGAGGAAATCGCGGAAGTCGCCGCAGCGGCGGGGGCGAGTCCCGCGGCGGTGCGCGCCCGCGTTTCGTCGCTACACGAATTCAACCCTATGCTCGGCCACCGGGGGTGTCGCCTGGGTATTTCGTATCCGGAGATTTACGAGATGCAGGCCCGCGCCATCATCGAGGCGGCGCTCGACGTGGCGGCGGACAGTGGCGACAAGGTGACGCCGGAAATCATGATCCCGCTTGTCGGCAAAAAAGAGGAGTTGGCGATCCTCAAGGCCCGTGTCGATGCTGTGGCGCAAGCCGTGATTGCGGAGCGCGGCGCAAGCGTTGAGTATTTGGTTGGCACCATGATCGAGTTGCCGCGCGCGGCGCTCACCGCCGATGAAATCGCCCAGTACGCCGATTTCTTCTCCTTCGGCACCAACGACCTCACGCAAACGACGTATGGCATCAGCCGCGATGACGCCAATAGTTTCCTGAACGATTATCTGAAGCAAAAGATCTTCGAGCAGGACCCGTTCGTGACGCTCGACCCTGACGGGGTGGGGCAACTCGTTGAAATTGGCAGCCGCAAGGGCCGGCAAACGCGCCCGGGTCTGAAATTGGGGATTTGCGGGGAGCATGGGGGCGACCCAGCTTCGATTTCCTTCGTTGAAGGGCTCGGCCTCGATTACGTGTCCTGCTCGCCTTACCGGGTGCCCATCGCCCGGCTCGCCGCGGCGCAAAGCGCCTTGGCCGCTAAAGAGTCCTAAAGACCGGCCGGACGCCGCTGGCGAAGCGGCGGTTCGGGGGGGCGCTGTCGTCCTCACGAAAATGTTAATTCATCGTTAATGCGCTTTGACGCCGCTCGCCCTAGTTGATAAGCCGATGCGGCGTGATGCGCGTTTCACGAGATTCGGCGCGCTTTCCGGGAACAACATTCGGTGCCGTGGCGTAGACACGGTATTGGCGTGGCGTTTGCTTCCTTTCGCACAATCAGTTGTAGCGCTCCCGCTTTGGCACGGGACTGACATCTTGCGGCCAAGCGGCGAGGAACAAGGCGAACACCTGCATGCGGCAAACGATGAAAGAACGCGCGGCGCGCCTCTTCGCAGCCAGCGCTTTGATTGTCGGGTTGGGATGGCTTCTCGCGGCGTTCGACGCCCGGCCGGAGCCCGTTGCGCCGGCCCCATCTAAGGCGAAAGCGGCCGCCTGGGCCGTGGTCGCCGAAGCGACGGCGGCGCAAACGGGTGTGGAGGGGACGCTCGCTGCGCCCAGCCCGCGGCTGAAGCCGGCCCGGTATCAAGGAAAGTGGGCCGAGACGCTCTCGTCAACCGAACACGCCCCAGTTCGGGACGCCG
>JBCDJH010000099.1:0-7372 GCA_038747965.1 Pseudomonadota bacterium | reverse complement strand
CTCGAAGGATCGCAATTGAAGCTGCATCCGCGTACGAAAGAGATCGCCGGCAACATGGCGGCGAGCGCCCGCACAGCTGTCGATTTCCCCGTTCCGCGATCGCCGAACACCATCACGCCGCCGATGGACGGGTCCGCGGCGGCCATTGTCAGCGCCTTTTTCATCTCGGATTGTCCGACAATGGCGGCGAAGGGGAACGGCGCGGGCATGGCGGCGAGACTTTCCGGTTAGGTTCTTGCGCGAACCCAAGGATACTGCATCCTTGACACTCCGTCTTGTCCATTCTGCGAGAAAGGGGCCTCAGATGGCCGACGACACCGCGTCTCCGGGGCGACCAATCGTCCCCCCGCAGGCTCAGTTCCGTTTCCATGAGATGCGCGACCAGCTGGTGGCGGAGGCCCATGCGCGCCCCCCGACGCCGTTGCCGCACCCAACCCTGGCGGCGCGCCTTGCAAACCTGTCCGGCGAAGGCGGGGGCAGCGAAGACTGGGCGCATATGGTGGCGCTGTGCCGGAAACTGCAGGCGCCAGAGCCAAGCGAAGGCGCGCGGTGGTCCGTCCTTGACGCCGGAAAATGGCGCCTGCGCTGGGAACGGCACACAGAAATCTCCACCTGGACCTTCTATCGGCCGATCCCCAACGGCCAAGCCGCAAGCCCTGGCGAAACCGCCCTCGACCTCACCCCGAAAGACTGGCTGTCAGCCCTCCCCGGCGATGTGCTGGTCGCCTCTCATGTGGAGCTGACACGCTCCACGGACGAACGCGAGCGCTTGATTGACCAAGATGACGTGGCGGTGAACGTGCTTGGCGGCGCAGCGCAGGTCTCAACCGACTTTCGGGCGGGCGCGGACTCATTCACCCGTTTCCACATCGTCCAGAAAGAGCCCGACGCCGGCGTCGCTGGCCGTCTTGTCCAGCTCCTTTTTGAGATTGAGACCTACCGATTGCTGGCGCTGCTTGGGTTCCCGGTCGCGACACAAACAGCGACGACCCTGTCCCGGCTTGAAGCCCAAGCGGCGGACGCCGCGATGCAAGTGGCCAATGAAGGCGATATCGGCGACGACCGCGCGCTTCTGGACCGCCTCGCCGCGCTCGCTGGCGAGGCCCAAGCGCTCGCCGGGCGGACGAACTTCCGTTTCGCCGCCGCCAAGGCCTATTACGGCCTGGTTGAGGAGCGCATCGGCCAATTGCGAGAAACGCGCATCGACGCCCGCCCCACCATTGACGAGTTCATGGAGCGTCGCCTGGCGCCGGCCATGCGAACCTGCGTCGCCGTCTCCCAAAGACAGCAGGCCGTGATCCAGCACATTGCGCGCACCACCCAGTTGCTCAGCACCCGCGTCGAAGTCGCAGCCGAGATCACCAACGCCAACCTTCTCGCGTCGATGGATCGCCGCGCCAAGCTCCAATTGCGGCTGCAAGAGACGGTCGAAAGCCTCTCCGTCGCGGCGATCTCCTACTATTCGGTGAGCCTGCTCTCCTATGGGGCGAAGGGCTTGGCGGAGATCTGGCCGGCGGCGAAAGCGGAGTATGTGACCGCGCTTATTACGCCCCTTGTCGTGCTCGCCGTATGGCTCACCCTGCGCCGCGTCCGCAAATCAATGCTGCGCGACAGTCACGAAGCCGGATAGCCGTTCGCCGCAGCGTGCGATCATCACATCTTGCACTGTGATGGGGAACGGTGCTGGATCGAAGCTCGCCCACAACGGTCAAAACGACAACAAAGGACGCTGCATATGACCTCCACGCCTCGCTACCCCGAAACCCTCAAAGGCAAGACGATTTTCATGTCGGGCGGAAGCCGGGGCATCGGCCTCGCCATCGCCCTGCGCGCCGCGGCGGACGGCGCCAACGTCGCGATCGCGGCCAAAACCGCCGAACCGCACCCGAAATTGCCAGGCACCGTCTATACGGCCGCCGAAGAGATCAAAAGCGCCGGCGGCGAGGCGCTGCCGCTGATCGTCGATATCCGCGAAGAGGACCAAGTGGCCGCCGCCGTCGAAAAAACCGTCGAAACGTTCGGGGGCATCGACATCCTCATCAACAACGCCTCCGCGATCCGTCTCACAGGGACGCTAGAAACGCCGGTCAAGCGTTACGACCTCATGCATCAAGTCAATGGCCGCGGCACGTTCGTATGTTCCCAGGCCTGTCTGCCGCATCTCCTAAAGAGCGACAATCCTCACATTTTGACTCTCGCCCCGCCGCCGGTGAGCGATCCGAAATGGTTCAAACTCGCCGGCCCCTACTCAATCGCCAAATACACGATGACGCTCTTCACCATGGGCATGGCGGAGGAATTCCGCGACAAGGGCGTCGCCATCAACGCGCTGTGGCCGCGCACGGCGGTTGCGACGGCCGCCATTACGAACGAAATCGCCGATACGGCGTTCCTCAACGCCACCCGCAAGCCGGAGATCATGGGGGACGCCGCGCATTTCATCCTCACCCGGAAAGCGGCCGACACGACCGGCCGGTTCTTCATCGATGATGAAGCGCTGATCGCCGCCGGCGAGCGCGATCTCATGAAGTATGACACCAAGCCCGGCGCGCCGCTCGCGTCGGACTTTTTCCTGGAGCCGCTGCCTATGATGTTTGGTTCAGGGCTCTAAACGCGATAGGGGGTTGGCGGACGACGTCGCTAGCAGATCGCCGTCCGCCGCCCGCGACATGCGAAAACGGCTCTAAGACGCCGTCATGAGTGCGAACGCATAGGCCCGCGCCACTTCTTCCAGGCCTTCAAAACGGCCGGACTTCCCTCCGTGGCCCGCTTCAATATTGACGTGGAACAGGGTGAGGGTGTCAGCGGTGTTCTGGGCGCGCAGGCGGGCCACCCACTTTGCGGGCTCCCAGTAGGTGACGCGCGGATCGGACACGCCGGTTGTCGCTAGGATGTGCGGATAATCCGTCGCGCGCACATTGTCGTAGGGCGAGTAGGAGCGGATATAGTCAAACGCGCCGCGATCCCGAATGGGATCGCCCCATTCCGTCCATTCGGGCGGGGTCAATGGCAATGTGTCGTCCAGCATCGTGTTCAGCACGTCAACGAAGGGCACGTCGGCGATCACGCCGGCGAATAGATCCGGCGCCATGTTGACCGACGCGCCAACGAGCAACCCTCCGGCGCTGCCCCCATGGGCGACAATACGACCCCGCTCCGTATACCCTTCTTCGACCAGGCGTTCCCCGGCGACGATGAAATCCGAGAAACTGTTCGTCTTGTTCGTGAGCTTTCCGTCCTCATACCACCCGTACCCCTTGGCCATGCCCCCCCGAATATGGGCGATGGCGTAGGCGAAGCCGCGGTCGACGAGCGACAAGCGTTTAGTCGAGAAGGCGGCGGGGATGGTATGTCCGTAAGCGCCATACCCATAGAGCAGCAAAGGCCCTGGCTTTCGATCGCCAGCCAGACGGAGTACGGTCACTGGAATCTGGGCCCCGTCCTCGGCCTCTGCGAACAGCCGTTCTGTTACATAATCCGAGGGATCGTGCCCGCTGGGCGGCTTTTCCTCCTTAATGAGCGTCCGCTCGCGGGTGGCCATATCGTAGTCGTAAGTGCGGCGCGGCGTGGTTGGAGAGGAATAAACGAAGCGCAAGCGCGTGGTGTCGAATTCGAACCCAGCCCGTATGGAGAGATGGTAGGCCGGTTCATCAAAGGCGATTTCGTGGGCGTCTCCAGAAGCGAGGTCGTTTATGACAATGCTTGGTAAAGCGTCGCGCCGCTCAAGATAGGCGAGATGCCCGGCGAAGAGATGATGGCTGAGGCGGAGACAACCGCTCGCCGCGGCGACATAAGGCTGCCAGTTGCCGCTCTGCGGCGCATCGGCGGGGGCGGTCATGATCTGAAAATCCTTCGCGCCGTCTTTGTTCGTCCGAACAAAGAAGACATTGTCGCGGTGCTCGACGTCGTACTCCACCCCGGTTTCGCGGGCGCTGATGAGCTGCGGATGCGCCGCCGGCGCGTCGGCGTCAATCACCCGGATCTCGGTGGTCGAACTCTCATGCAAGCTGATCAGCACGTAGGCGCGGTCGCTCGTTTGGTCTATCGACAGGTGAAACGCGGGATCCTCTTCCCGGTAGACCAATTCAGGGGCCGCGCCGCTACGCGCCACACTGGCGCGCATCACGCGGTTGGCGCGGAAGTTCTCATCGCGTAGCGTGTAATAGAACGTGTCGGAATCATTCGCCCAAACGACAGGCCCGGCGGTCCCCGGCACATCGTCTCGCACGGGCGCGCCTGTTTCGATGTCGAAGATGCGAATGCGGTAGAGTTCCGATCCGCGATCGTCAAACGCGACGGCGAGCAGTCGATGATCCGGGCTGTGTTCTACCGACGCAAACCCCATATAAGCGGCGCCGTCCGCGAAGGCGTCGCCGTCAAGAAGGATTTGCTCCTCCCCCAAAGCGCCATCTGATTGGACGGGCCTGCGCGCAAAGATAGGATAGGCGCCGCCGGTGCGGTACTTGGAGTAATAGGCGTAAGGGCCGTCTGGCGCTGGCGGCGAGGCGTCATCTTCTTTAATTCGCCCACGCATCTCCTCATAGAGTTCGCGGCGAAGCGACGCCGCCTCGCTGAGCGCTTCTTCGCAATAGGCCGCTTCAGCTTCCAAGTGCGCGCGGATCTCCTGCGGCAAAGCGGCGGGGTCCTCAATGACGTCGCGCCAATTGTCAGCGCGAAGCCAGGCGTATTCATCCGTCCACCGCGTTCCATGGGCGGCGCGCTCTTCCGGCGCCAGGCGCGCTGACGGCGCGCTTTTGGGTTTTACAAGGCGGGTCATGAGGCGTCCTGGGGATAAACGAGGCACATAACTTCTGCGACGCAGGTCGGCTTCTCCGATCCTTCGAGTTCAATTGTCGACTGGAAAGTGAGCTTGGTCGCTTCAGGGCTCGCCTCCACTTTCGAAATGGTCTGGGCGAGGCGCACCCGCGCGCCGCAAGGCGCTGGGGCTGTGAAACGCACGCGCTCACAGCCGTAATTCAGCATCAACTTGGCGTCTTCAATCTCGAAAAGCTCCGTCGCCAGAATAGGAATCATGGAGAGGGTGAGATAGCCATGGGCAATGGTGGAGCCGAACACTTCACGCGCGCGCGCCTCGTCCACATGGATCCATTGGTGATCGCTAGTGGCGTCGGCGAACAGGTTGATGGTGGACTGATCAAGGGTCCGCCAGCTGGAGACGCCGAGATCGGTCCCCGCCGCGTTCTCCAAATCCACATACCGAAGCTTTATCACAAGTCGCCCCTTTTGTTCGCGCCGCCGGCCGGATCAGGCAGGAGACCCGTCAGGCGACTAGTAATATGTGAGGCCCCGATCGCCGAAATAATCGTCCGGCGCGGCGCGCGGCTGCTGATCGACGCACGCGTTGTATCCTTGGCGCCAGCCCACACGATACTCTTCACTGGCGTCGAACAGGGAGTCGTCCCGGTTCTTTTTCTGCGAAAAGCTCTGGGTGCGCAGCCGGCCGGTGTCGCAGCCATGGGCGTAACCCTGGGTGTAGTTGGGGTGGTCCGTGAGCCGTGGATCGAGCCCTGGCGCGCAGCCTGCGAGAGCGATGAACGCTGTTCCGGCCGCCAGCAAGAGCGGCGTCGCCGGCGGGGCGAGGCGAGGGAAGCGGGGCATAGGCCCTCCTTTATATATTTCGAGGATGTAGGGTCCGCGCCGCGCGGCGTCCATAGCAGCGAGGCGACGGGTCGCCGAATAGGCGCCCAGCGCCCCGCCTTCGTGGGACGCCGCTTCGCGCTTCCGCGTGAGGGTGCGGCTGGCCGGGCGCGCGGGGCCTGCAGAAACGGTTGCTTAACCTTGGAGAACGCACGATAGGGCCCCGCGTTGCGTTCACCGGCGCCAGCAAAGGAGCCCCGCGTCCTTGGAAGCCAGAAGCTTATTCCACCCCGCGCCCCCAGCTCCATCGGCGCCGACCGCGGCGACCGGCCCACTTCACGCGCTCAAGAGCCCGGTCGACCTCGCCAAGATCGGTCCCCTCATTGAACGCACGCGCCTGCGCAGGCGCGTGGTTGTGCGCAAACTGTGCGACTTGCAAGCGTTACCGTCAGGCCGGCTCTCCGCAAATGAACGGGCTTTGATCGGCGATCTGCTTGTGAACTTGCTGGCCGATTGCGACGGCGATCTCCAACGCGAAGCGGCGGAGCGTCTATGCGCCCTCGCTGAGACGCCCGCCCCTTTGATCCACGCCCTCTCGATTAATGAGACCACCGCTTTGGTGTTGGCCGAGCGCGCGGCGGCGCTGCCGGATTGGGCCTACAGCGTTGCGGCTGAAGCAAACGGCATTGAGGTGCGACGGCGACTGGCCGCCAGATCAGACATGCCCACGGCCGTCGCAGACCAACTGGTGGGATACGGCCAGCTAGACGTCTTGCAGGCGCTCGCGGCCAATGAAGACGCTAAGCTGTCGCCGCGCGCCGTCGACGCGCTGGTGGCGCGCAGTCGGCTTGACGCGGACTTGCAGCGCCCCTTGCTCAACCGCCGCGAGCTGACGCCAGCTCAAGGCTTCGCGATGTTTTGGTGGTTGCCGCCCGAGGGACGCAAAGTGGTCCTCAACCGGTTCTCGGTGGATCGAAAAATCGTGCAGGAGGCGCTCGGCGACAGCTTCGACGCGTCCTCCAACGCTGACGCAGAGGATGGCGGCTTGCGCGGCTTAGACCCCGGGGTCGACCAAGTGCTCTCGCTTATCGAACGACGCACATCCCCGCGCCGCGATGGAATGTCAGTGGATTGGAGCGTCATCGCGCTCAATGCGCAGCGGGCCCGGCGGTCCTGGTCGCCCGAGGCTGGCGGCGAGGAAATCGCGACCCTTGCGCGGCTGTGCGGTTTGGAGCCGGGCGCGGCCGAGCGCATTATCGCGGACCGCCATGGGCAAAGTCTGGCCGTGTTCGCGAAAGCCTACGGTCTGCCGAGAACCGCTTTTCAATCCATCATTGAAAGCCCGACCGGGGCCGGAGACGCTTTTTCCGAGCCGGTCAAAGCGGACCTCACGGCGCTGTTCGACGGGCTATCGCGCGATTATGCGGTGACGGCGTTGCGCTACTGGAGTTGGTCGCGCGAGGCCGGCCAGGCGGGCCTCAGCGATGCGGATCGCGCCGAACGCCTCTACCAGTCGCTGGGCGGCGTATAAAGTACGCTCACTGACATAAAGCAGCGCGAGCTGCGCCTCCCAAGACGGCGCTTAAGGGGCGTTTAAGGGATTTCGACTATTGCATCGGTCGGCGTCGATTGCGGCCTTGCGTATTTTGGCGGCGGTCGGCGTCATTTTTTGTTCGCGCCCCGCTCACCATCGCCTCCCCCGTTGATTTCCACCTGCGTCGTTGATACGACGACGCCGATCTTTTAAACCTCGGCTCACGTCGCGCGTAAGTAG
>JBCDJH010000098.1:0-7393 GCA_038747965.1 Pseudomonadota bacterium | reverse complement strand
CCTCAATCTGGGCGACGACGCTCGTTCCAGCCCGAGACGCCTTCAAATGCGCGCCGAGCCCCACAGCGCCGTAGCCGGCGGCCCGGGTCGAGCCAGCGAAACCGCGCCCGCCCGCCCCGTAATGGGAAGCCTTCGCGATCTTGGCCGCCTCCTCCGCAGACGTCACATGGGGGATGACAACGCCGCTGGCGCCGCAATCGAGCGCGCCAAGGATGTGCTCTTCGCGCGCCGCGGGAACCCGCACAAGGCTCGGCTTGGACGCAGCCCGGAACGCCGCGACGCAGCCATCGATCGCAAGCCTATCGAAGGGAGCGTGTTCGGCGTCGATACAGACGCAGTCCAGCGGCGCTTGCCCTAAGACTTCCGCCACGATCGGCGACGGCGTTTTCATCCAAACGCCGAGCAACGGCTCGCGCGCACGAAGGCGGGTGCGGAAGTCTGCAGCGATCTCAGTCATGGCGAGCGTCCTTTGCACTGGCTTGCGAGGCCAAGTTTCGCACAGGACCGCTGAGGATCAACCAAGGCCGTTTGCGTTTGATATGACGCCGTTCAGATGCGTCCGAAGCGGCGCCTTTGCAGCGCTTCGCCTAGCCGAGGACGCTCATAAACATGCGCGCCGACGTGATCGCCAGAAAAAGGGCGAAAAGCTGGCTGAGTCGCTCCTTCGAAATGGCGTGAGAAATGCGCACGCCCCAGGGCGCGGCCAGGATCGTCATCGGCGTGATCAGGGCGAAGCCGATCAAATTGACGAAGCCGAGCGATCCCGCCGGCAGCGCCTCCGCGCCTTGGCCCGCCAGAATAAACCCAATCGTTCCGGGTATTGAGATGATAAGCCCGAGCCCAGACGCGGTGGCGACGGCGCGCTGCGCCGGGAACCCAAACAAGGACATGATCGGCACGCCGAGCGTTCCGCCGCCGATGCCCATGAGCGCCGAGACGCCGCCGACGCCCGTCGTCATGGCGAAGCGCCCCGCCCCGCCTGGCAGCTCCTCGCCGAGCCGATAGCGGCCGCCGCCGAAACTCATATTGGCGGCGACAAGCAACGCCACCACGGCAAAAACGCTCACCAGCACGCGGCCGTCGACGAGGCCTGCAACGGCGGAGCCCAGCGCGACGCCGACCAACAGGCCCGGCGTCCAAGTCTTCAGGACAGACCAATCAACGGCGCCGCGTTTTGCATGGGAGCGCAGCGAGCGGATGGAGGTGGGGATGATGGTGGCGAGGGACGTGCCGACGGCCAGCTGCATACGGATGGCGTCTTCGATGCCGAGCACACCGAAAATCTGGAACAACACGGGCACAATGACGATCCCGCCGCCGACGCCGAGAAGCCCCGCTAGCACGCCCGCGACCACACCGGTCGCCAGAAGCCCGGCGACCAACGGCCAGTTTTCCATCAGGAATTGCATCGGAGAACGGCGCTTAGCGCTCCTTCAGGGATTAGAGCGAATTGCAGGACAAGTGGCTCACCGGTTTCGCGTCCGCAGTTCGCGCAAACAAAGACTGAGAGCCGTTTGCGACCTCTGAACTCTATCGTGTCAGACGCAAACAGCTCTAGACGACGCGGCCCCACATAGCGCCGGACTTGAGGACTGTCGATGCCCTAACTGTTTCTTACAGGGAGCGTTTGCAACGTCGATTGAATGATTGGGGCGCCCGGCTTTAGCCGAGCGCCCCCATTTTCCCCGCTGTGTCGGCGCTGCCGGCCGATCTTGATCGTTTCGTTAGAAAGAAATCTCCGCAATGATGCGGCCGAGGCGCGACTGCCCCGGTAGGGCGGCCACTTCTTCATAAACCCCTTGCACGGGCTGGAAGTACCGCGCGTTCAACGCGTTTTCCAACGTGCCCGTGATGCTCACGCGGCCGTAGGAGGCGAACAGAGCGGCGCGGACGTTGAAGTAGTCCGGCAGGGTCACCGCCGATACGGTTTTACCGCCGGTCTCCGACACATAGGTCGCACCGAAGGTGCCGCCGAACACGAGACCGTTCAGCACCTCATCGGAGGTGTAGGTGACGAAGGACGAGAACACCTGGTCGGGGATCACGGTCCGCTCATACCCATTTTGGAGCTCCGGCAAACAGCTTGCGTTCAAAGCCGCAAACAAGCCGCCATATCCTTGCGCTCCGGTGATCGTCTGGCCGAACGCGTTGACCGTTGGGTGCGTCGGCGGGATCACAACGAATTCACCGTTGCCCGATCCGCACTCGCCGACCGCGCCAATATTGAACTCTTGGAACGTCGCGGCGCCTGTGAAGGTGAAATTGTCCGTGATGAGATAACGGACCTCAACCTCCACCCCTTCAGAGTTCTCCTCGTTCAAGTTCTGGAACGGGTCGATCAGGGTGCGGGTTTGGTCGTAGTAGGCGATCGAGCCGTTGAGGCGCTTATCCAGCAGCTGGAACTTCAGGCCGACTTCAAACAGCTCTGAGTCGAACAAGAACTGATCCGCCGCCACTGGCCCCGGAGAGATGCCGCCATTCGCGTTGAGGGTGGGTTCGGAACCTTCTGCATAAGTGATGTACGGCACGATTCCGAAGGGCGAGCGGTAGCTGCCGCTGATCGAGTAGGAGAAATCGCCCTCGGATGCGTCCGCATCCGTCGGCGCGCCGAATGTGGTGACGCCGGAGTCCGATGCATCGACCTTATAGTGGTCAAACCGGCCGCCGGCGATGACGCTGAAATCAAAGAACTGAACGTCGGTGATGAGGCTGACGCCAGTATCGGTCCAATCGGAAATGAAGTTGGAGTCCCAGGGGATCGTCGGATCAGTGATCGGCGTCGCGAAGATATCGGTCGCCGTCGGACCAACGCTCAAATCGCGGCGATCCAGCACCAGAAATCCTGATAGGAATTGCTGCCGCAATCGAGTGTCCGTGCGACGGTGAGACGCCGTCGTGTGAATGTCCACGGTAAGGTCGTCGGTGATTTGGAATTCGTTTGTGTAGGATCCCCGAACTTCGAAGATATCGGCGCGTTGTTGTTCGGCAAAGCCGTAGCTGACGTTCAAATCGCCATCGATCGAGTCGTAGAAGAACTGCAACTTCGCAACGCCTGAGTCGTCGAAATCCTTAACCAGGTCCGCGTAAAGGGTGAGCGATTCCGAATCGGCGACCTCAAAGTCCGGCGCCAAGAAGACGTCGCGGCGGGTGATCGTGGTCTCGCCGACGCCTTCATCAAGCGCATACGCGTCTGGAAATCCGAATACTCCAAAGTCGACAAACGTGCGGATATTCGAGGAGCCGAAGAAGGTTCCAACGACGTCCGTTATCTCATTGGGGTTAAGCTGACCGTCGCCATTCGTGTCTTGAATGTCCGTATCGCGGCCCGTGACGTAGGTGCCGTCGTCGATCAGTTCCTGGGTCAGGCGGTTGTATCCCGGCGTCTGAAAGTAGCCGCGGCTCTGCAAGTACATCCCGCCGACCTGCACACTGAAGCCACTCCCAAGCTCCTGATTGTAGTCAAGCTGGATGAGCTCGCTTTCCGGGCTTCGGCCTTTGTAGAAGCTGCCGGAATCCTCAAGCTCCGCGTAGAAGGCGATCCCGCCCTCTTTTCCATCGACCTCAAACGGAACCAGCAACTCACCGGCTACGTTGAATTTCTCGAACGAGCCGCCGGTCACTCGCAAGGAGCCGCTCATCCCGTCTTCCACGGACGCGCCCTGCGCCGCTTTGGGTTGCAGGTTCAAATAACCGCCGATGCGGCCAGCGCCGTAAATCACCGGCACGGCGCCGCGGACAATTTCGATCCGCTCGGCGGAGCCAACCGGCGTCGGAAAGGTGCCGTTGTTCAGCGAGCGCTTGAAGCCGCGGAAATAGGTTTCAGAGATGGCGCCGCGAATGGTGATGGA
Source organism: Pseudomonadota bacterium (assembly GCA_038747965.1). Lineage (GTDB taxonomy): Bacteria > Pseudomonadota > Alphaproteobacteria > Caulobacterales > Parvularculaceae > JBCDJH01. Next base: position 3,545 of record JBCDJH010000098.1, on the reverse strand, counting down.
GCCTGGCACGCCGAAGAAGCTGCCGCCGAAGGTTCCGGGTGTGGTGGTAATGAAGTCGTCGATGTCTTCGATGGAGTAGCGCTGGATCGTCTCTTCGCTGATGACGCTGATCGAGCGGGGCGTCTCAAGGCTGGACCGACCGAAGCCGAACACCGATTCGGTTGGCTCATCCTCCAACAGGCCGATCGGGTCGCCGATGACCACGATTTCGTCAGCGCCCTCTCGTTGATCCGCGTCTGGGATCAGTTCCTGCGCCTCAGCGCCTGCGATCAACGTCGCCATAACCGCAAAGGATGCGGATGAAAGGCCCAGCAGCCGGGCCGAAGGGCGCCGGCGCTCGCGCTCGTTCGCCACCTGAAGATTCAAGCGCTTGTCCATCAGTACTCTCCCCATCCGAATATGCCGTTCTAGACCCGCGGCCCGTTGATCAGCATGTTCCGCCAAACGTTAGACTGTCACAGTTTTGTGAATACGACGAGAGTTTCGCAATGCGGCAAATGGCATTCAAGTGCTGCATGTGCGAGCCACTGAAATTCCGCTGATGTGTCTCAAAAATACAACGATAAAGTCACAGTAATTAGCCAGCGCGTCGCATGTATCCGCGAAACCATTACTGTTGATTTTGTATAGTTGAGGATGCCGCAGCGCGGTAGCGCGCTCAGCGGTCTTCCAACATCTAGACCCGCGGCCGAACTAAAGCCGAAGCGTCCTTCTTCAGCGCTCTAAGCACACGAGCGCACCGACACCGCGAGCCCTTGCGCGTTCATTCAACAGCGCTCGACCACGGCGATTATTGGACGCTAAGAGTATCAGCCGAGATTTCAGGATACGTTTGCACTATTGCGCAGAAAATAGAGGCATCGCGCGCGCGTTGCACAAGCTATGACGCCGGCGCCTCATCCTTGCGCTCAAGGGACGCCCCCGATTTCTCCGGTTTCGGCATCCACACCGCGAATGCGGATGCAGCGGCCAGGATCGCCGCGATGCCCACGAACACGCTCGTGAACTCGCCGGTCACATCGGCGATGCGGCCCGCGACGATTGGGCCCGTCATCGCTAACGTCGAAATCAAGTTCATTGTACCGAGGATCGCGGGACTATTTTTCGCGCCATAGTAGTTGAGCAACAGGATGGCGCTGGAGAATGTCACGATGCCGAAGCTGTAGCCGTCGCCAACGGCGAACAAGGCGATCAATAGGGGCGATTTGGCCACAGAAAGCGCGAGCATTCCGACAACGCCAGCGCCGAGGCCGGTGGCGAACAACCATTTCGCGCCAAGCCGATCGATCACCGCGCCCCCGACGGCCCGGGACAGCGCATTGAACATCGCATGGGCGCTCAGGGCGCCGGCGGCGATGTTGGCGCTCACGTCCAGGTTGCGCATATGCGTCACCTGCCATGTGTTCATGGTGATGGCGCCAAGCAACGTCGCCGTAAGCCCAATGACGATGATGTAGTATTGAGGACTGCGCAGCGTCTCTTGCAGCGTCCATTCAGCGCCCTTCGAGACCGCTGATTCTCCGTCCGCGCCGCCGTCGACTTGGTCTGCCTTTTCGTAGACGAGGTAAGCGGCGACAAGGCAAAGGCTGGTGACGAGGCCGGCCAGGCAGACCCAGTACAGCCGCCATGACTCCAGCACGCCTAAGAAGAAAGAGGCGGCCAGCGGGCCGACAACGCTGCCGAGCGCGCCGCACGCGAAGAACAAACCAATAAGGAGTGAGCGCCGCTCCGGAAACCATCCGCTGAGCAGTTTCACGGCGGGCACCGAGGCCACCTGGCTGTAGCCCACCCCGACGAGCCCCGCGCCCAGGATATATGCAAACATCCCGTCAGCGGCGGACAAGCTGGCGAAGCCGCCGCCCAGGATCAAACCGCCCGAAAGATAGGTGAGACGCATGCCGCCGATGCGAATGGTGTAGGCGGGCAACGTGCTCGATAGGCCCGTCATGAGAGCAAGGACGGTAAAGCCCGCGCCGCCCTGGGTCCAATTCCACCCCAAATCGGAGATCATGGCCGGCAAGAGAACGCCAAGGGACGAAAAAGCCCCGCCTGTGGAGACGAAAAAAATGGCGCTCACCAGCGCCAGCATTGCCCATTTCACCCTGGTCGCCCTACCCCGATTGTGTTGGTGGATCCGCTCATCGCCGCGCGCCTAACCTTTCGGCACCGGAAAGCCCCGTTAAACTGGGCGAATTCAGCGGCGCGCGCCAGCGGACGCCTGGCCGCGGGGCGAACGGCGCTGGTTCTGCTAAATAATTGTGCGCAAAATAGAATGTTGGCGCACGGGCTGGGCCAGTAGTCTTTGCATTCGGCGCACAACACGCGCCTTAGCGCATATTTTGCCAGCCGAGCCGCGATCAGATCTGGAGCAAGCAAGCATGGGCGAGCACACGTCTTCCTATCACATCCATCTGGATCGCCAGCGTTGGACGCACATGGCGTTGCGTGTGAAGGACATCGATGCGTCCATCGCCTGGTACGAACGATTTACGCATCTGCGCCTTTTTCAGCGGAACCAAGACGAAAACGGTTATGGCGCGTGGATGGTGGATCCTGAGCAACCCGATCCCCCGTTCCTCTTGGTGATGGCCGAGTTTTTCGAAGGCAAAGATCCCTTCGCGCCGATGGAGCATCCGGCCATCGGCCCGTTCTCGCATTTTGGCATCGAGCTCACGACGAAAGAGGGCATCGACGACATCGCCGAGAAGGCCAAAGCAGAAGGCGCGCTGGCGCTTGGGCCCGTTCAGATGCCCGATCCCATCGGATACATCTGTTTCTTGAAAGATCCGGACGGGAACACGGTCGAATTTTCCTATGATCAAGGGGTCTATCAAGCCGCGAGGGAACAATGGTCGGAGCTGAAAGAACGACTGGCCGCGAGCTGATCGCGAGCTACCTCGCCTCCTTCGCCGAAGGACGGCCCGACGCTGTCGTCGCTCACGTGACGGAGGATTTCGTCAACGAGCATCTTGGGGTGCTCGCCCAAGGGTGCGAGGGCAAGGAAACCTACCGGGGCCGGCTCGCTGGTTTCCTAGAGGGCTTTCAAAACCTACGCTATGAGCCCATCGAAATCGTCGCGGACGGTTCGGCCGGCGCTGCGCGCTACTGCATGCGCTTCACCCAGTCGGGCAAAGATTTCGAGATCAACGGCGTTATGTGGTTCAAGATATCGAACGGATTGATTTCCAAACGGACTGATTGCTGGGACGGGCTCGTCTACCTTCAACAGGCGGGCGCCGGCGCTGATGAAATCGCCGGCATGCTTGGGGGACGCTAAGGCCCTATGCGGACAGCGCTGTGAATCTCGCCGAGCATCTCCATCGCGCGGCGAAGGCGCGTCCGTCATCGCCCGCCATCTATGAAGGCGCAACGCTCGTCCAAACCTACGCGGATCTGAACGAGCGGGCGGCGCGGCTGGCGTCGGGGCTTCGGTTCATCATGGGGTTGGGAGCGGGCGAGCGCGTCGCCATCCTCTCCAAAAACGGCCCTCGATATCTGGAGGCGCTTTACGCCGTCTGGCGCGCGGGGTTAGTGGCGACGCCCAT
>JBCDJH010000097.1:0-7406 GCA_038747965.1 Pseudomonadota bacterium | reverse complement strand
TCCGCACCCTATGGGCGCTGCGGAGCTTCTGCAGCTCGGCCGGGCTCTGCTGGACCATCCGGCTGAAATGGGTGGGCACCATGAAGACACCGGAGATGTCGCCGGCGCCCAAACGGGCGGCGATGGCGGACGGATCATTGTTGTTGAAAAGGACGCAGGCGCCGCCGAAGGACAACGCCGCCGCCGCAAACGCAAAGCCCGCCCCGTGACATAGAGGCGCGAGCGCCAGGAACCGGCTGTTCAGGCCAAAGCACCCATATTCGATTTCCATCGCCTGCACCGTGAGCGCCCGGCTGCGATGGGAGAGCAAAACGCCCTTGGGCTCGCCAGTGGTGCCGGAGGTGTAACAGAGGCAGAAGCTGTCCTCCTCCGGGAAGGGCGGCGGCGCGAAATCGTCTTTTGCCGCGCGCACGTCCTGTTCGAACGCCTCGTCGATCGTAATCGTCTTGACGCCCGACGCGGAGCTGACATCAGCGATATCAGGCAGAGACGGATCAACCAGGGCAAGCCGAGGCTGACAATCCCGGTAGATCGTTTCGACATCCGCCGGAGACAGTCTCGGATTGATGGTCGCGACGACCACCCCAACGTCCGACAGGGCGAACACCAGTTCGATGTATTCAGCGCGGTTCGGCGCAATCAAAGCGACGATGTCGCCGCGCTCTAGCGACCACTTATCTCGGGCGAGGTTGGCGATGCGATTCACGCGGGCCAGCAGCGCTTGATAGGTTATCTCGGCCCCATCGCTGATGATGGCCGGCGCCGCGGGCGTGCGCCGGGCCGACGTTCGAAAACTGGAGGTGAGCCGCATCGGCATGTAGCCGTCGGCCCCGCGCCGCCTATCCACTTGCAAGACGCCGCTCCAACGTTGGGAACACTTTGAGCGCATTTGTGCGCATCACGCGATCGAAGCTCTCCGGACGAAGATCGAACGCCCGCACTTCGTCAACCGCGCGCCGTGGATCGATCACCGGCCAATCGGTGCCAAAGAGAACCTTCTCGCTGCCATAAGAGTTCATGTAGTGAACGAGAGAGGCAGGCAGGTGCTTTGGCGCGTACGCGTCAATTCCGATAAAGACGTTTTTGTGCTTCCACGCCATGGCGATCATCTCGTCCGTCCACGGCATCCCCACATGGATGCCGATGAGGCGCAGCTCTGGAAAGTCGATGGCGATCTGATCGAGAAGGATCGGCCGTGCAACGGAAGGCAGACGCACATGCTCCTGATAGATGAGGTTTTGACCAACCTGCATCATCAGCGGAATATCAAGCTCACAACACTTCGCGTAAATCGGATACCATTGGGGCGCGTCGGGCGGTAGGCGGAACCAGTGCGGATAGCTGTGGGCGCCGACGAAGCCAAGCTCATTCACCGCATGTTCTAAATCTCGCAGCTGCTCCATACCCATGAATGGATCGACGCCCGCCAGCCCCGAAAAGCGCTGCGGCATCGCTTCGCAATAGTCGGCCACTTGCGCGTAGGGCACTTCAATCGCGTACTTCATATGCCGTCCGCCGGCCCGCACCGCGATGAGCAACGAATGCGCGACGCCAGCCTCATCCATAATCTCAGCGTACCGCTCCATGGAGACGCCGCGGCGCATATCCGCCGGCATCCGAACCTGTTCCATGAAGGTTTCGTCGAACCCGTTTTGCTTCTTCTCGATCTCAACCGAGGTAAACGGATTAACGACGATATCGATGGCGCCGGACAAAGGACCTACTCTCCGTACAACGTGTCGAGGAAGTACTTGGTGTCCACCCAGGGACGGACGGTCGTGATCTTTCCATCCGAAACGCTCGCCCTCAGCAAATACCGGTGTCGGTATTCGCGCCCTGAAACCGTTGTGCCCGTTGCGGTGTATTCGGCCGCCACCTCGCCGCCTTCACCGAACAAGTGATGGACTTCGACATTGAACGGTTTGGCCGGATCGAAGCGGCCGATCATATCGTCTGAAACGACGTCGATAGCTTCCGGGCCGGGCATCGGCCGCTGATAGCCGAGGGACGGACGGAACCACCATTCGGACTCGTCAGCGAACTGCGCTTTCGCAGCCGCCTTGTCGCCCGCCCACAACGCCTCCAAGAACGTTCTGACAACCGCTGTGCCCGCCTCAGCCGTCATCGCGCTCGCCTTCCAGCGTAACGACTTGGAACGAACCGATATTAATGCGTATGGGTATTGCGTCGTCTTGATAGCGTGGCGACAGCCAGAAGTCCCGGGCCAAATGCGCGTCGGACCAACGGCTAATGGCGAAGATCCCTTCGGACCATGTTCCGCTCAAGACCTCGACATCGCCGCCGATCTGAAAACAGAGGTAGTAGGCGCCTCTCTCCCGCATCATCGGCAGGATGATATCGCGGTACTTGTCCATCTCATCGGGGTCGCTGGCGGAGCCTTCAATCACCATCAAAGTCGGCGGTTGGCCCGGCGGAGCCTCAACATTGGTGTGCGTGGGAACAAAATCCAACTCGGGCGGCAACCCCTCGTCCGGCACAGCGTTCGCGGCGAGGACGAGCGGCGGCTCGGGCTCAGCGAGAGCCGCTGCGTCCATACCGGACCACGCCGCCTTCGCCTCATCGAGCGAGCCGTACTTCGCGATCCAAGTGTTGAGTGGGACGGACCCAGGCTCCAGCGCGCACACGTCCTCAACGGGCCGCGCCGCAAACACCGCCCCAGCGCCGCCCGCATTGGCGCGACAAAACGCATGAAAGCGGCTCGCCGGCGCTTTCGAGCGCACAATGAGGAACGCGGGCGCCGCCATCATCTCCCCGAAGCGAAGTTGGCGAGCGCCGTGTTGAAACGCTCTGGCGATTCATAGAATGGCGAATGCCCTGAATCCTCAAATCGCTCTAGCCGCGCATTCGGTATTTGCTCGGCCATCCAGCCGCCGATTTCCGTCGGGATCGGCACGTTGTTCTTACGTCCATAGATCAGCAAGACTGGAAGCCCGATCGACGATAAGTCGCCCCGGTAATCCGCAGCGACCATGTCCGTCACATATTCAACAGCCGCTTGGCTCGGCGTCAGCCAGGCTTCAGCTTGCATCCGCGCCATCTCATCATCAGAGGGCGGCGTTCCGAAGGCGCCCGCCAGAAACCCCGTGAGCGGCTCCCGGCTTTGTTTTGAGGCTTCGATAAAACCGGCCCCCGCCTCGGCCGGGAAATCGCCAAAGGTTGGATGCTCCCACCCCTCATCGTTGGTGAGACGCACCTGCGCTTCGATGATGGCCAGCCGCGCCAAGCGGTGGTCGCCGAAGAGCCGCCGATACTCAAAAGCCACCATCGCCCCAAAGGCGACGCCCGCTAGCGTTACGTCATCCACAGCCAGCGTATCGAGGACTTCCTTCAAGTCCTCAGCACACTGCTTTATGGAGTGCGGGCCAGAGGGCTTGCCCGATAGGCCGTGGCTGCGATGATCAATGGCGATGACGCGGCAGGACTTTGAGAGCTCATCGAAGTTCTTTGTCCAAAACCCGTTCACCGTGAGCATGAGGCCCTGGAGCAAAACCAGTACAGGCCCCCGCCCCTCGTCGCGGTAGTAGAGGGGCGTCCCGTCGCTGAGCGTGATCATCGCCATACCGAAAGTCTCGCTCTTGCCTAGAAGCTGACGCTGACCGTTCCGCCGAAGGTGCGCGGCGCCGCTACGAAGCCCTGCGGCAAAGCGAAGGTGTCGACGATGCCGGACTCAAAGACATTCGTGAAGTAGTCGTTGTTGGTGAGGTTTCGAGCCCACAGCCGGACCCCAAGCCGCCCTTCGTCAAACACTACGCCGCCGCTTGCGTTGAACACGCTGTAGGCGTCCTGCGCGACATTCGGCCGGTTGAACACGGAGAAGAACTGATCGCCGGTGTATTGCCATTCAAATCGAATGGAGCCTTCCGCATTGGCGCCGAGCTGCTGGAAATAAGTGGCGGCCAGATTGGCCGTCACATCCGGCGATCTCGGGATTTCATTGCCCGCGAGGTTCGGCGTGGACGGGCAGTTCTCCGTATCAATGGGGCGGGTGGTGTCGCGCGAATCCAACGTACAGAACTCATCAAACTCCGTGTTCAGATACGCGATATTGCCCTCGATCTGCAGATTGTCCGTAAGGAGCGCCCTGAACTCGCCTTCCAAACCCCAGATCGTCGATGAGCCCGCATTCGTCGTTTGGGTGGCGAGCATCGTCACCTGGCTGAGCTGCTGGTCGGTGTAGTCGTAGTAGAAGGCGGCTGTATTAAGCTCGATACGGTTGTCCAGGAACCGCGACTTCGACCCGATCTCGTACGCCCAGACGAACTCCGGCTCAAAGGAGTTGATCGGAAAATCGAGAAGGCTGAAACCGCCGGACTTAAAGCCGCGCGTGACGGACGCATAGAGCAGCGTATCGTCTGTCGCGTTGTAGTCCAGCACAAAACGCGGGGTGATCGCATCGTTTTTGAAACGCGGCGGCTCCGTTGGGATAAAGACGCCGCCGGGCACGCTCCCAATCTGCTCAAACGGCACGGGCGCAGCGCCCGGCGCGGACTGGCCAAAGTTGAGCGTGGCGTCCTTGGTCTCGTTCGAATAGCGAATGCCGGCCGTGAAGGCGAAATCGCCGAATGTGTATTTACCTTCAGCGAAGATCCCGAATGCGTCTGTCTCATTCGTCCCCTGGAAGACGATGGTGCTCGCGCCAAAGGCCGGCCCAAGAGGAATGGCGTAGACCCCGTCGGAACTCTCGGTGAAGTAGGTGCCGCCGACGATCCACTCGAAGGGGCCGTCATTGTTGGAGGTGAGCTGAATGTCCTGCGTGAAGGAGTCGGACTCATCTCGTTGGAAATAGACGACGAAGAAGTCCGTAAACCCGTCGCCGTCGTTGATCCACTCAAAGCCCGTCTCGCGGTACGAGCTCGTCAGTTGGATCGTCGCAAAGTCCGTATCCCATGTGAGCTTCGCGGTGCCGCTTGACTGATCCTGCCGCTGCCCCGTCACGCCCGGAATGTCGGAGATCCCAAAGACATCTGATTCAAAGCCCTGAGAAACCAAGCGGATATCGTTGGGGATAACGGTGTTGGGCGTCGTCAAAAGCGGCCCTTCCGGATAGAAGAAGGGCGGCGGGTTGGAATCGTCGCGGTAGATATCGCCAATGAGTTCCAATTTGATGTTGCTCGCCAGATCGATATCAACCCGGCCGCGCAGCGCGAACAAATCCCGGTTGTCCAGCTCATCAAAGCCGCGCTCGGACGCATCTGGAAAGACGTTATTGGTGAACCCCTCACGCTCAGAGTAGAGGCCCGCCAGGCGCACCCGGATGTTGTCAGTGATCGGACCCGACACGGCGCCTTCAAAACGCAATGCTTCGAAGTTGCCGTATGTGGCGCTAAGGTTCGCCTCAAACTCTTCCGTGGGCGCGTTTGATATGATGTTGATGACGCCGCCAACCGCGTTGCGGCCGTAGAGCGTGCCCTGCGGCCCGCGCAGAACTTCAACCCTTTGCACGTCAAAGAAGTCGAATATCGCCGCGTTGGAGCGCGCGTTGTACGATCCGTCCGTATAGATTGCGACGCCCGGATCGCCGCCGACCGTAAAGTTCTCGGTTCCGACGCCGCGGATCACCACTTTGCCGACCACGTCCCGCTGGACGACAAGCCCCGGGATGGACGCGGCGATCGCTTCGGTGTCGAAGATCGCGGCGTCTTTCAATTGGTCGCCGCCGATGGCGGTGATGGCGATGGGCGTTTGCTGAAGGGTCGATTCTTTGCGCTCGGCCGTGATAACAATGGTGTCAAGCTGCGTCTGCGCCAACGCCAATCCTGGCGCCATAACGCTGGCGAGCAGCGACGCCGTAAGCTTTGCAAGATTCTTATTGTATCTCATTTGTTCGTCCCCTTCTCTTTATCCCCAAAACAAAAGACTGTTAGGTCGCGATCTCCGCGATCGGGTGGCCGACCTTCAACGTCGAGCCCGCTTCCTCCAAAATCGTAATGACGCCGGCGAAGGGCGACTCAACTTCTATCGTGGTCTTCTCGGTCTCAACGTCATAGATTGGTTGGCCTACGGAAATGGCGTCTCCGTTTGCAACCTTCCATTCGACAATCGTGCCCTCTAGCATCGAGACGGCGCCCTTCGGCATTTTGAGAGTCATCTTCGCCACGACGGACTAACCTTTGCTCAGCATGCCTTTGACAGTCGCCACAACGCCGGCCGCATTCGGGAAATGCAGCGCCTCAAGGCCCTGATTGAAGGGAATGGGCGTGTAGCGCGCGCCGAGGCGCGCCACCGGCGCCTTCAACTTGTCGAAAAGCTCTTCATGGATCTTTGCGGACAGCTCGGCGCCAAAACCGCAAAACTCAACGGCGGGATGAACAATCAGAGCCCGCCCGGTTTTGGACACGGAACTCAGGACCGTATTTAGATCGAGCGGCACGATACTGCGCAGATCAATGATTTCGCAGGACACACCGTCCTCCGAGAGCGCTTGGGCCGCCCCAAACACCTCTTGCATCCCCCAGCTGTAGCTGATCAGCGTGACGTCGCCGCCTTCTTGACGAACCGCCGCCTTTCCAAGCGGCACGCGGTAATCCCCGTCACCCACGTCGCCCGGAGCAAAGAAGCACCGCATCGCCTCAATGCTAATGCATGGGTCCGGATCATGAATGCAGGAGAGCAACAGCCCCTTCGCGTCGAACGCCGTCGAAGGCGCCACAACTTTGAGGCCCGGCGTATGCGCGAACCAGCTTTCAAGGCTTTGCGAGTGCTGCGCGCCAAAGCTGCCGACATTCCCCGCCGTCAGCATCCGAATGGTGAGCGGCACGCTGGTGCGCCCACCCGACATGTAGCGCAGTTTCGCGGCGTGGTTGGCGATTTGATCCATACAGACCATCGCGAAATCAACCACCATGATCTCCGCCACCGGCTTCATGCCGGCGATCGCCGCGCCAATCGATGCGCCTACGATCGCCTGCTCGGAGATCGGCGTGCCGCGCACCCGGCTGTCGCCGTGTTTCGTTGAAAGGCCAATCGTCTGCTTGACGATGCCGCCGGCCGGATCTTGGAGGTCCTCGCCAAGCACGAATACGGACTCGTCCGAGGCGAGCGCCGTATCGAGCGCATTGGTGACGGCTTGCCCGAATGTCATTTTCGACATGGATGCGGGCTCAGGCTCTGGCGCTGAAACGCCGCCCTCCCCTGGCCCTTCTGGCAGATACTGCGCGCTTTCGAAAATCTCAGTGTAGAGCTCAGCCGGCTCCGGGTCTGGGCTGTTCTTGGCGAACGCCTCCGCCCGTTCCACTTCTTCTTTTGCGGCTTCGTCTATGGCGGCCAAGCGCTCCTCGCTCGCCAACCCTTCGTCGATCAAACGCCGGCGGACGGTAATCATCGGCGCATTGGCGATATCGTCTTTCAGACGATCCTGATCCATATGCGCTTGTTCGGACCCGAAG
>JBCDJH010000096.1:0-7522 GCA_038747965.1 Pseudomonadota bacterium | reverse complement strand
CAAACCGTCACGCGTGAGCTGCCTCTTGTCGCCAACAGTGTCTCCATCCAGGTGACTGGCGGGGAAAAACCAATGTTGGTGGCCGCCAACGAGGCGATGCACCTCGACGTGTACGACCTGGAGAGCGGTGAGCATCTGCGGGAAATCGGCGGTTGGGGGCCAGCAACACCGTATACGATGCATTCGGTGCGATAATGATGGACCCCGTCCTTCACATCGCCATCCGTTTGCTTCTGGCGCTGATCGTCGCTGCCGCGTTGGTCCACAAGCTTTCAGACTGGCGGCGCTTTGTTGGCGTCGTTCGGAGCTACGCTGTGACGCCCGTCGGCGCAGCTGTCTACGCGGGCGCCGCCGTGATCGCGTTTGAACTTGGCGTGCTCGGCAGTCTCTTGTTCGGCGGCCAGATTCTCGCCGCCGCCGCCTCAACAGTCCTCTTCAGCGGCTATGGCCTCTTGATCGCTTTTAGCATTCGCCGGGGCAATGCGAGGATCGATTGCGGTTGCAGCTGGGCGAAGGGCGCGGAGCTGACGGCTGGATACTACGTACGCAACTTCGCCCTCGCATGCCTGTGCTTGGTATTGGCGGCGCCGCTCGCGGAGCGAGCTTTGACGTGGTTTGACTATTCCAACGCTGCTTTCTTCGCGGTCAATCTCGCGGGCCTCTATTTCACTGCTGACGGCCTGCTCCATTTACGCTCGCTTACACGGAGGGCCTGACATGTCAGGAATGCTGATCGCGTCTCAGATCATGCTGTGGATCGCCATGGCCGCCATGGCCTTGGTGATGGCGGCGATGCTTCGTCAATTAGGCGTCCTGTTTGAGCGGATTGCGCCGGCGGGCGCTCTGTCAATGAACGCAAAGCTCTCCGTGGGCGATGCAGCGCCGCGCTTTAGAATACCCGCGCTGGATGGCGCGATGGTCGATATCGGCGCCCCCCGCGACGACGAGAAAAGCGTATTGCTCTTTTTCGTCTCCGCAGACTGCCCGATTTGCAAGCAGCTTTTACCGGCCGTCCGCGCCTTCGACCGGGCGGAGAAGAATCTCGCCAACGTCGTTTTCGTCGGAAGCCAGCGCGAGGGCGGCCAAGCGAAGCTCGCCGCACGGCACAACATTGCTCCGGGAGCCTTCGTCGCCTCCGACGAGATGGGAATGGCGTATGCGGTTGCAAAGCTTCCCTACGCGGTTCTCATCGCAGCGGACGGCGCCATCGCCGCCATGGGGCTCGTGAACAACCGCGAGCATCTGGAAAGCCTGATTGAAGCAAAAGAGGCGGGCGTTGCTTCAATCCAAGATTACTTCAAAAAGTCAGCCTGACGGGGACTCTATGAAAGCCATCGATCGGTCAACGGAGTGGTTGGCGCGAAGTTTCGCCAAGCGGACGTCTCGCCGAAGCCTCTTGGGTCTTTTGGGCGGCGCGTTGGTGGGGCAGACGGCGGCGCCGCTCCTGCCCGTCGCTCGTGCGGCTGGCGCGCCATCCAACGGCGAGGGCGGAGGCAATGGATATCCCGGCGTTACGCCCCGCCCGACCGGCGACGCGAACGATCCCGGCGATCCAACGAGTTGCGATTATTGGCGCCATTGCGGGATCGACGGCTTCTTATGCGCCTGTTGCGGCGGCAGCCCCAGCACGTGTCCACCGGGCACGGAGATGTCACCCATCACTTGGGTCGGCACCTGCCTCAATCCTGGGGACGGACGCCACTACATCATTTCCTACAATGATTGTTGCGGCGTGAACTCATGCGGCCGGTGCCTCTGCAACCGGAACGAGGACGATAAACCCATGGTTCGTCCGCAAGCCAATAATGACATCAACTGGTGTCTTGGCGCGAGCAGTACTGTTTACAATTGCTCCACCGCCATCATTGTCGGCGTCGACGAGGCGGGGTGATGGAAGGCGGGCGCGTCAGTATGTTCGCTTTCGCCGCGCTGGCGGCGGGCTTCGCCGCCATTGAGGCGAGCCCGCGCGCCGCCACCGCTTTTGAGACCAACGCGCCCATCGTCAACCCCGCCCGCGCCGAGCGAAACTGGATCATGAACTGCCGCGGTTGTCACGGTGTTCACGCCGAAGGCAGCCCAGGCGGCGCGCCCCCTATGCGGGGCGTTATCGATGAATTTATCCGTACGGATCAGGGCCGCGCCTATCTGAGTAGGGTGCCGGGCGTGGCCAATGCGCCGCTCAGCGATGACGATTTATCGGACGTCTTGAACTGGATGCTGTCCACTTTTCTATGTGAGGCGCCGCCTACTGATTTCAAATACTTCGATGCGAGCGAAGTGGGCGCGTTGCGGCGAGATATTCTCATCACTGGCGCCGCGTCCGCCCGTTCTGCGTTGCTTGCGTCGACTGCGCTGAACGCAACGCCCGCGGATACGGCGTGGTCGGGGGCTTGTGACGACGCAGACTCTAACCACGACCATTAATGCATAGAGAGGGGATTATTATGCAAAAGACACGTAGACTGACGCGGCTCTTAACAACGGCGTGCGCGCCGGCCGCTATTCTCGCAGCGCTCCCAGGTGCGGCGCAGGCGCAAGTTTTCGCCGAAGAGATTGTTGTCACCGCCACCAAGCGCGAGCAATCGGCTCAAGATATCGGAATTTCTGTGACCGCCTTGAGCGGTGAACAGATCACCGCCCTCGGTTACACGAACGCGCAGCAAGTGACAGCGCTGGCGCCTGGCGTGAGCACCATCCAGCCCAACGGCGAGTCCAACTACGCGGTGGCCATTCGCGGCGCCGCCAATAGCGACTTCACCACCAACGTCGAAAGTCCCGTCGCTCTCTATGTTGACGAAGTCTATATAAGCCAGTCTTCAGGGAGCGGGTTCCAGCTCTTTGACACAGAGCGTGTGGAAGTGCTCCGTGGGCCCCAAGGAACGCTTTTTGGCCGGAATGCGACGGGCGGTCTCATCCATTACATCTCCGTGAAGCCGCAGGATGAACTCGGCGGCTACGGCTCGGTGTCGTTCGGACGGTTCAATCGCGTCCGCACGCAAGGCGCGATCAACGTGCCTTTAAGCGACGCTATGGCGGCCCGCGTTTCGTTCGCAACGCATCAGGGCGATGGGTACGTGACCAACCGGTTCCGACCCGACAGGGATCTGAACAACGCAAATGACGTGGCGGGACGCGTGCAGCTCTCCTTCGCGCCAAACGATCAGTTCGATCTGCTCTTCAGCGCAAGCTACGGCCGGCAAGATATCCGCACCGGTTTCTTTGAATATGTTAGCGCGCCGCTGCCGACCGGCGAGGGGCAGCCGACATCGCCGAATCCGGCCCTGGGCGGCTATGTCGATCTTGATGGAGACGTTTTCGCAGGCGAGTACGATTTTCCTGGTCGCAATTTCCTTGAGACGTGGAACGCGACCGTAACCGGCAACTATGATTTCGGCGCCGCGACCCTCACCAGCATCACCGATTACCGCTCAGTGCAGCGCGACTATATCGAGGATTCGGACGCATCGCCGGTAAACTACTTCAACTTCTACTTAACAACTGATGCGGAGCAATTTTCACAAGAGCTACGATTAGCCGGAGATAATGAGCGCGTCAACTGGGTGGCCGGCGCTTACTTCATTGACATCCAAGTGAACGATTCCAACGGCGCCATCGCCCAAGGCTTCATCGACGATTTCCTCGGCCTGGTGGATCCGGCCTCGGTGGGCGCTTTTAACGGCATCGATAACCCCTACGCCCAAAGCACCACCAGCATCTCCGGCTTTGGCCAGGTGGATATCGAGCTGACGGATGTTCTTTCGCTCACCCTAGGCGGTCGATACACGCGTGAAAGCAAGGACTTTCTATACAACAACGATGGCGTTTTGTTCGACGCCGCCGCGACCAGCGGCCTCGACCCGAGAACGCAATTGATTGTTCCAAACCTCATTCCGGAAGTTCGCGGCGACCAGACCAATGATTTGTGGTCAGCGCGCGTTGTTCTAAATTACCAGCTAACTGATGATTTGCTGTTTTACGGCGGCTGGAACCGCGGTGTGCGCGGCGGCGGCTTCAACGCGCCGCTTCTGCCCGGCCTCACTGATATCCAACTCTTTGAGTACGATCCTGAAACCTTGAACGCTTATGAAGTCGGTATGAAGGCGGATCTAGCGGGGGGCGCGGCCCGGCTCAACGTTTCAGGCTATTACTACGATTACAACGATTACCAAGCGTTTTCGATCCTCGGCCTTGACACCTTTACGCAAAATGCGAGCGCCGAGAATTATGGGTTTGAAGCCGAGCTTCAAGCGTCGCCCGTCGATGGCCTCGATTTCTTGTTTGGCGTCGGCTACATCAATGCGAATGTCGATGATGTGCCGGGCATTAACGCAGATGCGATTGGCTCGGACGGTTCGGTTATTGCGCCAGCCTTCCGCGAGGGCTCTATCAGTCCGGTTCAAACGCCGACTTGGAACCTAAACGGCCTTGTTCGGTATGAGATCCCGGTGCCAGCGCTTGGCGGTGCGATCGCCTTGCAAAGCGATTTTCAGTACCGGTCTGAACATGTCTTCAACCTGTCAGGGGCCGCAAGCTCGGTGGAAGACGGGTATGCAGTCGTGAACGCAGCGATCGCTTGGGTGCCGGACGAGCAGCCTTGGGATGTTCGGTTCGCGGTCGACAACCTATTTGACGAAGAGTACTTGGTCCAAACGTTCGATCTGTCGGGTACGCTCGATCAAGGCGGCTTCTTTGGTCTAATTGAGGAGTATTACGGCCGGCCGCGCTGGTGGACGGCGACTGTCAACGTCCAGTTCTAAGCTCAGGGGACCCGTACGGATGAGCGTACGGGTCCCCAACCAGGCAAGCAGATCAGATAAACTGATCGCGGCTCAATTAGGGAGAGCGGCCCGTGGCCCATTATAAATTGCTCATTGGGGGCGCGCTGGTGGACGGCGTCCAAGACATCAGCGTGACCAATCCGGCGACGGAGCAGCCCTTTGCGACGGTCGCAAAGGCCTCGGAGGCTGAAGCCGAAGCGGCCGTTCAGGCCGCCAAGGCCGCTTTTCCGGCCTGGGCGGCGACGGGCGTAGAGGAGCGGCAGCGGTTGCTCACTCGGCTCGCCGACGCTGTCGCTCATCATAAGGATGAGCTTGCGCGCCTCGTGACACAGGAACAGGGCAAGCCGCTGGCGGAAGCTCTCGGAGAACTTGCATGGACGGAGGGGTATCTGCGTCATTTCGCGACGCTCTCCCCCTCCAACCGCATCGTTCAAGACGATGAGGATTTTCGGATCGAGGTGCGCCGCAAGCCCCTTGGCGTGGTGGCGGGAATCTTGCCCTGGAACTTCCCGGTCTTGGTGGCTTGCTGGAAGATTGCGCCCGCCTTAATTGCTGGCAATACCATTGTACTAAAGCCCGCGCCGACAACGCCGGTGGCCACCTTAGCTCTCGGTGCTTTGTGTAAGGACATCTTTCCAGCGGGCGTACTGAACATCATAGCTGATGAGAACGAGCTTGGCCCCTTCCTGACGGGGCACCCGGATGTCGCCAAGGTCGGCTTTACCGGCTCCACCGCCACGGGACGTAAGATCATGGGAGGCGCGGCTGAGACGCTAAAGCGCCTAACTCTGGAGCTTGGCGGCAACGACGCGGGCATCGTCCTTGGCGACGTGGATGTGCCCTCAACGGCGCAGAAACTCTTCGACGCCGCGTTCTTGAACTGCGGCCAAGTCTGTCTCGCCGTCAAGCGCGCTTATGTGCATGAGAGCATATATGATGAAATGTGCGACGCGCTCTCGGCGTTGGCGGACGCCGCCGTGGTGGACGATGGCTTAAAGCAGGGCGTCACGATCGGACCGATCCAAAATCGTTCGCAGTATGAGAAAATACGCTCTTATCTTGATGAGGCGCGCAGCGCTGGCAAAGTCGCCGCCGGCGGCGATGTCGCCGATCGCCCCGGATACTTTGTTCAGCCAACGATTGTTCGCGATGTCAGCGACGGCGACGCCATCGTCGATCAGGAGCAATTTGGGCCGATCCTTCCGCTCATTCGTTTCTCGGACGTTGACGATGTGGTGCGGCGGGCGAACGCTTCGGAATACGGGCTTGGCGGCTCTGTTTGGTCATCCGACGTGGAGGCGGCGACGCGAATCGCTGAGCGCATTGAGAGCGGTTCCGTCTGGGTCAACCAACATATTCATATTGGCCCGCATATTCCGATGGCGGGTTGCAAGCAATCCGGCGTCGGCGTCGAGCAGTCCGTAGAAGGATTAGACGAGTACACCCAGATTCAAGTGTTGAATATAGCAAAACACTGAATAGGATATCCCCGTTTGTTGAAAACGCCCTAAAGAGGAAAGTGGGATGAAACTAACAGTGTTTTTGGGCGCAGCTTCGGCTGTGGCCTTGTTCGCGGGCGCTGCGGCCGCTGAGTCTTTTGAGGATATGTGCTTGAGGGTTTCTGGTGAATGGGGCAGCACCGGCGATGTCGCCGCGCAATGCTCTTGCTTGGCCGAACTCGCAGCTGGCGACCAAAGCCTCGCCGACGAGATGACCGCCCTCGGTGAGAGCGCGTCGAACGATGCTGAGGCTTATGAAGGAGCGAGCGCCGCCGGCAAGGCGGCGATGGATCAGTGCGCGGTCGAATCCTAACCAATTAGGCAGCTTAGCTGAATGCGTGCCTCCGACTAAAACGCTCGCACTGGACCGGGGAAGTGGCTGAGATCGTTTGATCGCAGGCGCTTCCCTTTTTTGATAAGACGCCGGAAAGTTGTTGTCAGGGCAGGCGGTCCGGAAGATGGCAGCCGTCGCATTGCCGGGTCGGGCCGCTGGGCTCGTCTTGTACATGCTTCTCTACGTGACACGATCTACACAAATCGTGAAACTGCTCTTCAAGGCGGCCCATCACATCCGTGTCCGTAACGTGACAGTTGATGCAGAGGCCAGCGCCGGTGTCGTCATTGAAGTTATGATGGCAGACGACGCATTTGGTCGCTACGTGATCCCTGTGGGCGAATGTCATAGGCAGGACCGCCATGGTTCCGCCATAGTAGGTGTCGCGCTGGGCCAGGCGGCCTGTCGTCGGCGCGCCGAGGGCGACCAACAAAACGATCATTACCCCAAGACTGATGGAGAGAAACTTCACCATTGGGTGTTTCTCGCAAGGAGGAACACGAGGCTGCCGATCGCGGCGAGGATTAGATAGGTCCGCACCGCGTTCGGCGGCGGCGCCGCGCGATTGCGCCAAAACGCGCGCCCGAATGAGAATGCGGCTGCGATAAAGATGAGTGCGGCGGCTTGCGCCCAATGCGAGAGATAAAACCCGCTGCCAATCACGTGGTAGGCCGCGCCGGCGACAGCGAGCACGCCCAATAGCCGGTGCGTCAGCTTGAAGGCGCTGTAACTGGGGAACGCGCGAAGCCGGTCCGGCAAGCGCGCCAGGATCACCAGAACCGTCAGCGCCAGCAGACTCACTGCGCCGCACCACATGTAGATCGGCGCGCCAGGCTTCAGATAGGTGTGCACGGCGCCGTCGGTGATCAGAAACCAAAGCGCGTGGAAAGCGACGAGGATGAGTACGCCGT
>JBCDJH010000095.1:0-7529 GCA_038747965.1 Pseudomonadota bacterium | reverse complement strand
TGAGCATCAACGGAACGAGCGTCTGCACCCCTGGCATGCCGGAGGGCGAAGTAGGATAGGGCCGCTCCTTCTCTTCACGGAGATGCGGCGCGTGGTCGGAGCCGATGACGTCCACTGTCCCGTTGGCGAGGCCCCGCCACAGACCCTCCCGGTGCGATGCATCGCGGATCGGCGGGTTCATTTGCGCAAACGCGCCGAGGCGTTCGTAAGCATCTGGCGCTGTGAGAGTGAGATGCTGCGGAGTCGCCTCAACGGTCGCGATATCCTTGTGCGCGGCGAGAAGCTCCATTTCCTCCGCAGTCGAAATATGCAGCACATGGACGAGACGCCCGCACGCCCGCGCCACCTTGAGCAAACGCTGCGTGGCGATCAAAGCCGCCTCGGCGTCGCGCACAATCGGATGGCTTGAGGGATCGCCCTCAACCGCCATGGGGCGCCTCGCTTCCATTCGCGGCTCGTCTTCTGCGTGGATCGCGACGCGCCGCCGGCCGCTGGCGAGGGCCGCCGCGAGCCCTTCATCATCCGCCACCAGAAGATCGCCCGTGGAAGCGCCCATGAAAATCTTGACGCCGCAGCATCCCGGCATGCGCTCAAGTTCAGCCAGAGCCGCCGCGTTGTCTTTGGAAGCGCCAGCATAGAAGGCGTGGTCACAATACATCCGCCCGCTTGCGCGATCGAGCTTGTCTTGGAGCGCAGCCGCCGTTGTCGTCGACGGTTTGGTGTTCGGCATTTCGAACACCGTGGTCACCCCGCCGGCCACCGCCGCGAGCGAGCCGGATGCCAGATCCTCCTTCGCCTCCGCGCCCGGTTCCCGGAAATGCACTTGGCTGTCGATGACGCCCGGCAGCACGTGAAGGCCGCCGCAATCCATCTCCTCCGCCCCAGCGGCGCCGCCAAGATCGCCGATCGCGGCGATTTTGCCGTCTCGAACGGCGACGTCGCGCACGCCGGTCCCGTCCTGGTTCACGACAACGCCGCCGCGCAAGATGAAGTCGAAAGCCGTGTTTGTGTTCGCCATGCAGGCGTTTTAAGCGCGCGGGGCGCTCGGCACAACTGGCCGAACGCCCCTTAAAGACGAACTAAAGCGGCTGACCGTCAGACGTCCAACGCAGCGATCGCTTCAAGCGCCGCGGCGTTCGCATCCTCAGCCGAAACGCCGCCGAGATCGCTACCGACAACCGTCACATCGGTGATCCCGATGAAGCCCAGGACGTGCCGGAGATAGGGCGTTGCGAAATCAATCGCGCTGTCCGCTTTGGTGCCGCCGGAGACGACAACAATGTATGCGGATTTTCCCTTCATGAGGCCTTCGGGGCCATCTGCGGTGTAGCGAAACGCCTCCTTGGCGCGCACGATCATATCGATCCACGCTTTCAACGCGGCGGGCGTTCCAAAATTGTAGACCGGGGTGGCGATCACCAACGTATCGGCGGCCTTCAGCTCACTGAAGAGCGCGTCCGACTGGGCGAGCACCGCCCGCTGCTCTGGCGAGCGTTCGGCGGGGTCCGTGAAGTTTGCATCGATCCAGGCGGCGTCCACGAAGGGAACGCCATCTGCCAGATCGCGGTGGGTTGTCACCAAGCGGCCGTGGACGTCTTCGAAACGGGCCATCAATGCGTCGGCGAGTTGGCGGCTGCGAGAGCCGTCCCGCCGCATGCTGGCGTCTATGCGCAATATGTTTTTCATCATCGTCTCCATCATTTGAGGTGCAGGATCGAGAGGCCGCCGCGCAGCGCGTCAAACGGCGCCCTCTTGGAATTCATTCATATCCGGCGCTAGACCTGCGCCCAGCCGCCGTCGATCGCGAAGTCGGCCCCAGTGGCGAACGCGCTTTCATCGCTGGCGAGGTAAAGCGCGGCGCTCGCGATCTCCGCTGGATGGCCGACACGCCCGAGCGGTGAGCCCTTGCCGGCCATTTCTTCGAACTGTCCGAAGGCGCCCTCGCCCACATTGGAATTGGCGAAGAATTGGGTGGGCACGATGCCGGGGCTCAGCGAATTCACGCGGACGCCGAGGGGCCCAAGTTCCGCCGCAAGCGAACGGGCCAGCGAGCGCACGGCCGCTTTCGAGGCGAAATAGAGACTGCCGCCGGGCGCGCCTTTTCCATGCACCGCGGACGCGGTGAGGATCACCGATCCGCCGTCGCCCATCAGCGGCAACAGCTTCTGAACCGTGAAGAACGCGCCCTTCACATTGAGGTCGAATTGGCGATCGTAAAGCGCTTCATCGACCTCCGAGATGGGCGCAAAGACGCCGGAGCCCGCATTTACGAACAGGACGTCCACATGGCCGAAGGCGTCTTTCGCCGCGGCGGCGAGCCCGTCCAGATCGTCGAGCCGGCTGGCGTCGCCCGCGGCGCCGACAGCGCTCGCGCCAAGTTCAGCGACGGCGGCGTCCACCCTTTCTTGGCTACGACCGGTCACGAGAACGCGCGCGCCCTGTTCAATGAATTGGCGCGCCGCTTCAAAACCGAGCCCGGTCGTGCCGCCGGTGATAACCGCCGTTTTGCCGGCGAGCCGACCTTGGGTGGCGGGGGTTTCATGGATCTGGGTCATCTCTCTTCTCCTATTTCGGGGGGCGCTCAGCGCCGACGCACCAGAGATAGTCCCTTCACGTTTTCTGAAAAATGGGGATTTCTGGAAAGTATTCTTCTGATAAACAGAAATATATGAACGAGCTTGAAGAGATGCGCAGCTTCGTTCGGTTGGTGGACGCGGGCTCCGCCACCCGGGCCGCAGCCCAGCGCGGGGTGGCCGTCTCGGCGATTTCGCGGCGGATGAAAGAGCTTGAGGATCGGCTGGGTGTGCAGCTCGTCCAACGCACCACGCGGCGCATGCGCCTCACCGAAGAAGGGCGCCTCTTTTACGACCGCGCGGTGCGCCTGCTGGCCGATCTCGCGGAGGCGGAGGCCGAGGTGACGCGCCAAAGCGGACAGCTGAAGGGCCGCTTGCGCGTGGCGGCGCCGGTGAGCTTCGGCGTCGCCCATCTGGTGCCAGCCATCTGCGCCTTTATGCACGCCCACCCAGAGATCGTCATTGAGCTGGATATGAGCGACCGCCGCATCGATCTCGTGGAAGAAGGCGTCGACGTCGCTATTCGCGTAGGGGAGCTGGAGGCCTCAACCCTGCGGGCGCGGAAAATCTCCAGCGTGAACCATGTGGTTTGCGCCGCCCCGGCGCTGTTGAAAGCCTTCGGCCCCGTCCGTCATCCAAGCGACCTGGAGGGCGCGCCAGGGCTTTGTTACAGCAATCTCTCCGCGCCGACCGTTTGGCGCTACCAAGGACCGGACGGCGAAACCGGCGCGGTGACGGTCGTCTCGCGCCTCCAAGCCAACAATGGCGACGCCCTGCGGGAGACAGCGGTCGCGGGACACGGGTTCCTCTGTGAGCCGAGCTTCATCGTCCATTCCGCCGTTGAACGGGGCCTCCTCGCGCCGCTGCTCACCACATATCGCTGGCACGATATGGGCGTCTACGCCCTCTACCCGCCCACGCGCCGCCTGTCGCCGCGGGTGCGCCGGTTCATCGATTTCCTGGCGGACCGGTTCGGCGCCGCCCCCTACTGGGAGGCGTTCTTGAACAAAGACACTGAGGCGTAGCGCGCCGCCGCAACGCCTGGACAAGACGCGCCCACACGCCTACATGCGCCCAAAGCACGGAAAGAGCCGCCCATGTCCGACGACATCCTCACCCTCGCAAGCCGCGCCGTCCTTCGGATCGAAGGGGCTGACGCGCGCGCGTTTCTGCAGGGCCTCATCACCAACGACATTGAAAAGGCCCGGGGCGACGAAGCCGTCTATGCGGCGCTGCTGACGCCCCAGGGCAAATTCCTGTTCGATTTTTTCCTGCTGGAACATGAAGGCGGGTTTTTGCTGGATACGGCTGCGGAGCGGGCGGGCGATCTGCAAAAGCGCCTCACCCTCTACAAGCTGCGGGCCGATGTGAGCATCGCCGATTGGTCGTCCCACTGGCGCGTCGAGGCGCTTATTGGAGACGCTGAGAGCGCGCCGGCCGAAGGGCGCAGCTATATTGATCCGCGCCTGGCAGAGCTTGAGCGGCGGCGCTTCATCGAAGGCGCGGCCGCGGAAGCGAGCGACCATGAAGAGCGGTACAACGCACACCGACTAAAGCTGGGGGTGCCCGTCTCCGGCTTTGATATCAAACCTGAAAAATCCTTCCCGCTTGAGTGCAACCTTGACGCCCTCAACGCCGTCGATTTCTCCAAAGGCTGTTATGTGGGGCAAGAAGTGACAAGCCGCACAAAGCGGCGCGGCGTCGTCCGCAAGCGCGTTTTGGCGGCGCGCCGCGGCGAAGGCGGCGCGCCCTTTGAAGCTGACGCGCCCGTCACCCTGGGCGAGGCTGAAATCGGGCGCATGCTGTCCTTCGATGGGGCGGCGGGCCTCGCCCTCATCCGCCTTGATCGGTGGCGCGCGGGAGAGGGCGTCGCGGAAACGGCGGGCGCGCCCGTTGAACTTTCCATTCCGTCGTGGCTAGAGGTTGACGCAGCCTTTACGGACGAGGAAAGCGCGTCTTGAGCGAGGCCGCAATCGTCCGTTGCCCTTGGCCGGGAGACGATCCTCTCTACCAAGCCTATCACGACGAAGAATGGGGCGTGCCCGAATTGGACGACCGCGCGCTCTTTGAAAAACTGATCCTAGACGGGTTTCAAGCTGGTTTGTCCTGGATCACTATCCTCAAAAAGCGGGAGAACTTTCGGCGCGCCTTTGACGGCTTCGAGCCCGCCCGTATCGCCCGGTATACGGACAAAAAAATTGAGAGACTGCTGCAGGACGCAGGCATCGTCCGTCACCGCGGGAAAATCGAAGGCGCAATCGCCTCGGCCAAAGCCTATCAGCGCATCGCCAAGCAAGAGGGCGGCTTCTCAGAATTCCTATGGTCGTTCGTGGGCGGCGCGCCCATCGTCAATCATTGGCGACGCATGGAAGATGCCCCGACAAAGACCGCCGAAAGCGCGGCCATGTCAAAAGCGCTGAAGGCCGAAGGCTTCACCTTCTGCGGGCCGACGATCTGCTACGCCTTTATGCAAGCGGTCGGGATGGTGAACGATCATACCGTGGAGTGTTTCCGGCACGCAGAGGTGCAGGAGATCTGGACGCAACTGAACGCCAGCTGAGCCTGTAGTCTTTCCGGCTTTTGTGGCGCGTGATAGGACGCCCCCCGTAAACCGCTTCCTCAGCGCCATGTGCGAAGGGGGTCATGCGATCACTGACGGAAGACGGCGGCGGCGGTCCAGCCGGCGACAAGAGCGATGGCCACGCTCAAAAGCCCGTAGACGAACGACTGTTTGTGGGCGAGATCGTAAAGGCCGCGCTCCAGCCCGATCTTGTCCACGTTGAAGGGCGTCGCAGCGCTTACGATCGCCTCGCCGCCGCGCACGCCATAGACTTCAACCTGATAGATGCCGACCGGCGTATTCGACGGAAGATCAATCGTCGTTCGAAACAGGGAGCCGGCGCGCATTTCCGTCGCCCCGACATTTTCAATGAACACGCCCGACCGCTGACGATCGGCGACCAGCGCCGCCGTGAGCGCCTTAAGATCGGGCCCCGCCGCCTGATGAACTGCTTTGTTGTCGATCTTGTCCGCCTCTGGCTGCGGGACAGAGGAAAAGCCGAAGTCCAATGCGTCCGCCCCGATTTCGAGCCGGGCGCGCTCGGCCGGCGTGAGCAGCGCTTCGATCTTGTCGGTCCCGTCGGCAAAGTAGAAGCTCGGGCCCGCCACATGGTTGGGCGCGCCTGAAAGCCAGAAGCCCGCAACCCGCTCCCGTTTGCGGATGGCGACCTCTTCCTCCGGTCCGCGGACGACGACGATGATCCCGTCAGCTCGCGCCTCGCCCGAGACGCCGCCGAAGATGAACAAGCGCGCGCCGGAAAAGCCGCTGTCGATGGCGATCAAGGGCTCGCTCAGCCACACCGCCATCTCATCGTCGGGCGTGTTCGCTAAGGCGCCCGCGCTGAGGCCCATGAGCAACGCCAAGGCGAGGCCGATCATCCGCTTCATGACGCGCCCACGACGTAAAGAGAGGCGGGCGTTGCAATGAGGTCGTAACCAAGACGGACAGCCACGCCGAGGACGAGAAGCGCCAACAAAGCGCGCAGCTGTTCGCTCCGCAGCCGCACGCCCATCCGGGCGCCGAACTGCGCGCCGACGACGCCCCCCAGCAACAGCAGCATGCCCAAGACGATATCGACCGTCTGGTTCGCCGTCGCATGCAAGACTGTGATGATGGCCGTTACAAAGATGATCTGAAACAACGACGTTCCGATCACGACGTTTGTCGGCATGTTGAGAAGGTAAATCATCGCCGGAACCATAATAAACCCGCCGCCGACACCCAGAATCGCTGATAAAAGGCCGACGATAAAACCGAGCGCGATTGGCGGCAAAACGCTGATATAAAGCTGCGATCTTTGATAGCGCTGCTTTAGAGGCAGAGCGTCAACCCAACCTCGGCGGCGGCGCTTCTTCGCCAACGCGGGCGCGCCGGACGTCGCCCGCCGCCAAGCGCGCACGCTTTCTGTGAGCATCAGCCCACCAATAATCGCTAAGAAGAAGAAGTAGGCGAGCGAAATGAACAGGTCGATCTGACCGAGTTCCCGCAAACGCCGAAAAATCAGAACACCAACGATGGAACCTGCAGCTCCGCCGGAGACAAGCGTCGCGCCCATCTTGACGTCGACCGCCTTTCGCCGCCAATGGGCGAGCCCGCCTGAGACGGACGAAGCGACGATCTGACTGGCTTCCGTGCCCACCGCGACGGCCGGCGGAACGCCGTAAAAGATGAGCAGCGGCGTCATCAAGAAACCGCCGCCAACGCCGAACATCCCAGAGAGAAAACCGACCGCGCCGCCCATGGCGAGCACCGTGAGCGGGTTCACGGACATTTCGGCAATCGGCAGATAAATCTGCATAGCCCCGCACCACCCGGCTTACACCCGTTCAGCAGCCGCACCCCGCGCCGCTGTCGCCCTCCAGTCCCCCGTCAGCGCGCTCCCGTACGCTTTAGGACGCTGAGCGTAAGGCTTCGAGCAAACCCGTCGACACCCGCCCCGTGCTGGTGAGGCCAGCGCCGGTTTCAAACGATCGAATGGCCGTCACTGTACGCGGCCCAATCACGCCATCGGCTGGCCCCGCATCGAACCCAAGCGCGTTCAGAAGACGTTGAGCCTCCGCGATCATCGCCTTTGTGGGCGCCGCGTCAGCCACTTGCAGGCCATTTGCCTGTGGATCAAGGGGCTCAGCGCGCCATCCATCGGCCGCTGTCTTCGCTTCTGCAAGACGGGCTGGGCTCAAATGCGTGGTCATCGCCTCGGCGCGAAGCTCCGCGTCCCGATCGCCGCTGCGCGCGGCGATCGCGTACCACACATAGGCCGTGCCGTGATCTTGATTGACGCCGCGGCCTTGCTCGTAAAGGACGCCAAGATTGAACTGAGAATCCGGCAAACCGGAATTGGCGGCTTTCTCAAACCAGCGGGCCGCTTCGGCGTAGTCCTGTTGGCCGCCTTCGCC
>JBCDJH010000094.1:0-7529 GCA_038747965.1 Pseudomonadota bacterium | reverse complement strand
GAAATCGACGCCCTCATAGGTCTTACTCGGATGGTTCGATACAATGGCGGCGATATCCATCGAGATCTCGCCAATGCGTTTGCGATAAAGAAGATCAACCAGACAATGATCGAACTTTGACGCCATGATCAGCACCCGTTGGCGCCGGCTGCGATCACGCAGGCGCCACTCCATGGCGTAATCGCGCGCGATCTTATCGAACGAGGTGCGGAATGCGTCGATCGCCTCCTCACTCGGCGCCGCGAACAGCACGCGCATGAAAAAGCGGCCCGTCTCGGGGTCGTCAAACTGCTGGGCGCTGAAGATATCGCCATTGATCGCGAACAGGGCCGACGAGACGTTGGCGACGATGCCCGTCCGGTTTTCGCACGAAAGTGTCAGAACATGCCCAGTATCGTTCACGACGCGCGCCCTTTCGTGGTTTTTGAACTCGATCCGCGACCGGCGTATTTGGGCCGTATCGAGACTTGAGCGATCTCTTCACCGCCGAGCCCAATATGCGCGAGCACCATCTCAATATAGCTCTTGATGATGCGGTCGCCCTCAACGCGCGTTCCCGCGAGCGCCAGGCGCATGGCGCTGCCGGTGAGGTGGCAAATCGCCAACGCCTTTGCGCCCACCTCCTGCGCAGACTGGCCGGGCGTTAGCGCTTTGAGCCCCGGGGCGATGGAGTTCGCGAACCGGCGGCTGTCGTCCAAATCGACCTTTCGGATCTCTTGGATCGCCTGCCCGCCCAACCAGATCTCACGGAACGCCGTGCGCTGGAGGATGTAATCGTACATGTCGATGAAAGCGTCCGCGGCGACCTGGCCGTAGGCCACCGGATCAGTCGTTCTGGATTTGAGGAAAACCTGTACCGGCGCCCGCTCGCTCATCTGAGTTAGATGTCGCGAAAGCAAGTGGGCGATCAGCGCCGTCTTGTTGGGGAAGAAGTTGTAAACGGCGCCGATCGGCACGCCGGCCTCACCGGCCACATCGCTCATCTTGAGAGCGTCGACGCCGCGCGCGCCGATCAGCGCTTCGGCCACATCCAAGATGCGCTGCAGCCTTTGGCGGCTACGATCTTGGACTGGCGCGTTACGAAGCTCCAGCGGGGACCCGGTTTCAGCGCTCATTGGGTTCAGGACCATGCATCATAAAAAACCCGGGCGTTGTGCGCCTTATCGAGCCTCGATGCAATGTCGTGGTTCAGCCGGGCGCGGCCGCCTGGCTGAACCGAACGCTACGGCGGCGCGAAAAGAGAACGCGGCGGCAGCCTTTAGTGCACGTAGGAGGCGAGCGCTTCCGCGCCGATTTTCCCGCTTTTCACCCCGTCGGCGATCTCGCGTAAATCGCTGAGCAGCTCATCGATGACGGCGTCTTCCACCGGCTCCGCAGACGGGTGGATGAGCATCGGCTTCAAGGTGCCCCACGGGAAGTAGCCGCGCTCCACCAGACCGCCGAGCAACTTGGTCATGTCGAGGGCTTCGGAGGAAAACGGCACCATCAGGCAGTGATTGCGCAGAACCTTAAAGTCCTCGATCGCTTCGATGCCGGCGATCATCCGGTCGCGGATCTTAAGCTGTTGCGCCACCAAATCGACGTAGCCCGCCTCTCCCAAATAGCTCATCACCGCCCACGCAGCGGCGACGGCCGAACCGGGGCGGCTGCCGACAAAACCGTGGCTCTTGTAGAGCCCGCTCTGCCAATCCTCGATGGCGACGCCGCGCAGATTATAGTCAAGATGCTCTTGGGAGCGGAACGTGACCGTTGAAGCCGGTTTCGCGGCGTATCCATGCTTGTGCAAATCAGCGGAGATCGAACAAACAGCTGGTATACGGAAATCCCAGACCGGAATGTCTTCGCCGCAGCGCTCCATGAAAGGCAAGAGAAAGCCGCCGACGCACGCGTCCACATGCATCCACAGATTGTGCTTCTCGGCGAGGGCGCCAATCTCCTCAAGCGGATCGACCCGCCCAATGCCCCAGCTGGGAGCCGACCCCGCGATAACGATGGTGTTCGGCGTAATGGCGTCCGCCATCGCAGCCGGGTCGCCGCGCAACTCGTCCGTTAGGGGCGTACGGATGACTTTCATACCCAAATAGTGCGCGCCCTTCTCGAAGGTGGCGTGGATGGACCAGGGAGCGACAATCTCATATTCGCCCTTGATATCCGGCCGGTTTTCGCGAGCCCACTCGCGCGCGGCGTGCAGGGCGCAAAAAATCGATTCCGTGCCGCCCGTCATCATGCCGGCGCGCGCGACGCCGCCGCCATTCAAGAGATCAGCCGTCCACTGCAGAACGTCTCCCTGCATTTTACCAAGGCCGCCGGGCTCCATATCCGCCAGCAACGCGTTGGTGTGGAAGAACTTCATATAAGCCTTCTGGCAGATCTCATGGGTTTGCGCGCTGCCCTGGTGAATGGCGGTCATCAGCCGGTTCTTGGGGCCGAAACTGTCCATACTCTTGTACTGGTCGAGATCGGCTTCGATTTCTTCCCAGCTTCGCCCCTTTGATGGAAAGAGCGAGGCTTGGGGGGCGGCTTGTGTGTCTGATGGCTGCAACATGAATGGAGCGCTCCCTAAAATTTGACGATGGCTCAAGTTTTTAGGAAAACCCAAGAAAGGTCAAGCCGGGCGGCGGGCTCGCGCGCGCAGGTAGGCCTGCGACATCGCCGCAGGCTCGATAGGTCAGCTGTGATGATTGGAGTAAGGGGGCAGGCGCGGCCCGCCCAAATATGAAAGGCTTAAAGAGCCTGATCGCGAGAGGCGTTGGCCTTAACTTCGTCGCGCATATCAAACGCCTTGGTGGTGAGCCGCTGGCGACGCCCTTCGGCGATTTCGTCCGCCGTGATCGGCTCAAAATCAGCCGGGATATGGTCCGGATCGAAGGTAGCGAGCGTCCAGTTCATCACTTCCGCCAACTCCGCGTCCGTCAAGGCGGCGTTGGCGACGCCCGGAACCCGGGTGAGATAGGAGCGCCCGCCTGGCATGGAGAGCCAGCGCGCCACCTCGCCTTGCATGGAGGGCACTTTCTCCCCCATGCCGGCTCCATCGGACAGGTGACAGCCCTGGCAATTCAGCGCGTAGCCCAGCTTCGCCCGGGCGATGCTTTCAACACCAACCGGAAGGGCGGACGCGCCCTCGCCCGCACGCTCGGCGAGCCCAGGGCTGACGAGCAGCCCGCCCCCGAAGACGGCGGCCGCCAGCGCGCGCCAGCTCATTCGCCAGCCAAACTTTCGAGCGCCGCCGCTCTCAGCGATGGGTTCGTCGCGGCGCTAGCGCTTGGGAATTGCTCCGCATAGGATGCAACTTCTTCAGCCGTAAAGCCCTCAACGGCCAAGGCCTCAAGACTGTCGTCAGCGAACTCGGTGAGGATGTAGTTCAGCATGAGAGCGATGCCCGCATCATCGAGCGCTGGGTATTGCGCCGGCATCGCGCCCATATAGGGTACGCCGCCCACCTCAATGCGGCCGGCGACGCCCTTGCGCAGAGCCATAGCGAGATAACCTCGGCCGGCTTCCGTCGACGCGAAGGACGCGATCTGACCGCCCAGCGGCGGAAACGCGCCCGGCACTCCGGCGCCGGTGTTCAAGTGACAGGCTGAACAGCGGGCGTAGGCTTTCTTCGCGCGCGCTCTGTCTTCCTCGCTCAGAGATAGCACGGAGCTGGCCGCGAGCGCTTCTGCGGGGGCCGGAGCCTCTGGCGCCGCCGCAGCTTCAGCAGCGACGGGCGCCGCGGCGCCGTCTTCAGGGGTCAACGCATCTTCGGGAGCCGGGTCGGCGGCGAAGGCGGCGCCGATCGATAGGGCGGCGACGAAAGACATACCGCGCAGCATGTTTGGCATCTGACTAGCCTTCCTCACCCGCCGTGCCGATGACGACAGCGGTCGAACAATTATAGACGGAGCTTGAGGTGCCCAAGCACCAGTTCATGTCATTGTTCGCTTGCGGACGATAAACAGGGCGATCTCCCTCGTTCCGCGCGCACGGGCAACGCCCGCAGGAGGTGCGGCCGCAGCAATCATTATAGGAGATGATGTATTTCCGGCCGTCCGCTGGGTTCTCGCAGGTGCCGATCCAGGTGATCGGAGACATCTCCGTGCCTGGCGGGCAAGCCGCCGCCGTTCCGCCGCAGCAGCTGCAAAGAAAGCCGTCAACCGCGCAATAACGCCAATATTCGCACGTAGCCGGATCGCCGGGGTCGGAGGGGTTGCCCGTCGTCTGCGGCGCAACGCCTTCATAGCCCGTGGGATCGCCGCCTGTGGCCGCGCGGGCCACTGGCAGAAGTGGCATCGCCGCGCCGCCGGCCAGCGCCTGGCCCATGCGGGCGACAAAGCTGCGCCGCGAGTGATCCGCCACCGCGCGGCGGGAGAACTTCTCAACAAATCGATCGAACGCATTCATAGGTCAGGTCTCTGTCTCTCGGGCTAGGCTGATTGTTTCTGTACGTAGTCTTGGATGGAGATGATCCCGCTCTCCTTCGCGTGAAAGAGGCTCTCCACATGCTCGCGCGAATTCACGAGCCCCATGGACGCGATGCGGCCAGCGGGGTCGAGCAACACAGCGTAGGGCAACTTGGCGACGCCGTATTTCCGGCCGAGTTCCTCAGACACCACATAGGCGTCCAGCGGCAGGCCCTCAGCGTTGGCGAACTCCGTATGCTCCGCCGCCGCGCCATCGCTCGCATAGAGCACATCCACCCAGTCCGCCTCGTCGCGTTCGGAGGCCGCGATGGTCGGCAGCAGCGATTTGCAGATTGGGCAGTCCGGCGCAAGGAAGAACACCAACAACGACTTTGAGCGGCGCGCCTCCCCCACGATGAGGCCGCGGCCCGCGAGCGTCTCGGCGGCGACTGTCGGCGCGGCGTCGCCCACTTTAAGCGCGCTGTTCATCTGCAGCGCACCGGCCGGGGCGACGCGTTCGTGCAGCAAGCCGATTTGCCGCGCCAGGGCGAAAACCGCGAAAGCGAGGCCCAACACCAACGCCCACAGAACAATGACCGAAATTGAAAGAAACAGAGTCACTTAAGCGGCCCTCCCCGCAAGCGCCGCCGCATTCCGGCGCAACGCCGCTCCGGCCGTCCAGAGCATGGCGAATGGAACAGCCCAAAACACCCCGAGGGCGACTTGGGCGTATGTAAGACCGACGGTCGCCGCCGAAGCGAGGCCGCCAAGTACGATAGCCGCCGCGCCGAGGCGGCCCACATGGGCCCAGCTGATGGTTGAGCTTCCTGCGCCGCTGGCGACGCCCCAATGGCACCCGCAATCCAGCGTCCGGCGCCCTCGCATCAGGTTGATGGCCATGGCGACCGCGTAAACTGCCAGCAGCCCGGCCGCGCTCGCGAAAGCGATGCTCGCGAGAGACGGCGCCGCTACAGCCAATAGCGCCGTTGCGCCCTCCCAAACGAGGAGCGCGCCGGCCGCGAGGCTCGACAACGACTGCGGCGTTAAGCGATAGGCCTCCACCGCGTCCCTATGGTCCGCGAAATGGCGGACCTTGTAGAAGGCCGAGCCGGCGAGGAACACCACAAGTCCGCCGAGCGCCAAGGAGAGAACCGCGATCGCCATTGTTTACTGGCTGGCCGTATAGAGCGCGAAGGGCGCAGCCGCGGCGCCACCGAGCGTCCGCTGCAACTCGCCAGACGCAAGATCGTAAACATCAATCGCGAAGTTGATGTTCGTCGCCAGCAACAGCTGAGGCTCTGACGGCGTTATCGCGATGCTGATGGCGGGCGTCGCCAACTCCAGCACCCGCTCGCGCGCTTTGGTCTCCGGCGAAATGGCCCAGACATGGGCGCCGGGATCTTTATGGGTGCCCTCTTTGCCGCCCTCATGCATCAGCACATAGACGAGACCGTCTGCATCCGACGCAACGAGTTGCCAGCCGCCTGGACGCCAATTCTTCTCTTTCTCAGCCTCCGGAACGATGCTGAATTTTTCGCTCACCGCCGGAGTATCGCCGCTAAGGTCAACCGGCTGGAGATGCCCCTGAAACGTCGGGAAATAGAGGACGCCGCCGCTTTCAGCGCCCATGATCATCATGGCGTCATCATCGATGTCGATGAACGACGGCGTCGGCGTTTCACTCGCCACGGCTCCCGCTTCGTCAAGCGTCACGGTGATAAGGCCGCCATCGCCGCAAATGGTGGAGAAACCGCGCTCCCCGATCGGATAGATCATCGAACATCCGGGGATCGGCACCTCGGAGACAACCTCGCGGGAATCCAAGTCCACAACGGTAACCGACGACGCAGGAGTAAAGTTGTAGACCAACGCGAATTGGTCGTCGTTTGTCAGCGCCAAGTTTCCGTCAGCCGGCAGGCCCTGCCACCGTTTTGGAGGGATCTCGATATCCGCTTTTGGCTCCAGTGTCTCTGAATCATAGACGATGAGATAATCCTTACGCGGACCGCGCACGCGCATCTCATGGATGGTCTCGGAGATGTAAAGCTCGCCGCGCGCTGCGGAATGGGCGAAACCGCCGGCCATGCCGGACGGCAAGGCGCCTTTGTAGTTTCTGGTCTCAGCGGCCGCGTCCAGAATGACAAGACGCCCATCGAGCATGTTGTTGAAGTTCAGGTCATGCGCGAAAAACCAAGTGGCCGGATAGTCCTTGGGCAGAGTGAGGATCGTCGGGATCGTCTCGGGCGCTATAGGCTCCAGCGTCTCCGTCGCTTCCGCCGCTGTCTCTGCAACGGTTTCGGCCTCCGCAGCGGCCTCGTCCTCTGCAACGGTCTCTGCAACAGCTTCGGTCACTGCCGCCTCGGTCTCCGCAGCTGCCTCGGTCACTGCTGCCTCGGTCTCGGCGACGGCCTCCGGCGCGTCGTCCTGCGCGACCGCCAAACCCGCTTGCATTGCGAACGCTCCAAGCGCGCTCGCCGCGCCCCACCGCCAGTATTGATTACGACCCACTGGTTTTCGGCCTCCTCTATCCGCCATCCGCGCAGCATCCCAGTCCGATATGCGTTCAGCGCCGTTTCCCGCAGAATGGGGATGTCCATCGGCCCAAGATTGTCTCGATTGTTCACATTTTTGTCTGTTTGTTGCAATATCAGCGGCGTTTCCGCACAGTTTTCTTGAAACCCGATGATCCAAGCTCCTTCAACCTCTGACGATCCAGCCCCAAACCCAACGGGCGAGCCCCGCATCTGGTCATCGGTGATTCGAGGGCTCGAGTTGCCGATGGCTGAACAGGGCCTCGATCCCGACCGGCTGATGAATGAATGCGGGATAGACCGGGAGGCGCTGGCCCGGAACACAAACACGGTGCCCTTCTCAAGATATCTGGCGCTATTGGAATTGGCCGCGCGGGAGGCGCGCGACCCCCTCATAGGGATCCAACTCGCCCACGGGTCCGGCCCTGAGATTTTGGGCGCCGTCGGCTTTATGTTTTTGGCCTCGCCACGACTTATCGACGGGCTGAAGAACTTATGTCTTTATGCGAACTTACTTCAAGACGCGACGCATTTTCAGCTGAAGGAAGGCGGCGATGAGGTCGCGTTCACATATCAGCTTCACAAGGCGAGCGACTTGCTTTGCCGGCAGGACGTG
>JBCDJH010000093.1:0-7530 GCA_038747965.1 Pseudomonadota bacterium | reverse complement strand
GGGCCCGCCGGCCGTACCCGACATCATGACGGCCAACTACGCTGAAATCGCCAATGCGGAGCCGGCCCTCGCGGGCGGGCTTCCTCGCGCTGCGAGCGCGGACGCTTGGCGCGAGGCCAATCTTCCCATGCTGCGAGAGGCTTTTGAAACGAACGTTTACGGAGCGATTCCAGGCGAGATGGCCGTCGAAGTCGCAGATCGGCGGGTCCTTGACACCAGCGCGTTTGGCGGAACGGGCCTCTTGGAAGAGCTCAGCCTACGCATCGACACGCCGGACGGCGGCTCTGTGCCCCTGCGCGTCGCTCTCGTCCGCCCCGCGCCGGCGGAAGCGGGCGCCGCCCCGCCGCGTCGCCGCCCGCTGATCCTTGCAGCGAATTTCTGCGGGAACAAAGCCACGATGGGCAGGGATGACGTATCGCCTCCCCAATCCTGGTATCCCACATCGATCTGCGAGCGGTCTTGGACGTCGCCCATCGCCACTTTCATTTTCGGACGCCACATCCAAACGCCGCCGATCGAGAAAATCCTGGCGCGGGGCTATGCGCTCGCCACCTTCTATCCCGGCGAGATCGCCCCCGATGAACCGGAGCTTGCAAAACCAGCGCTCGATCGGCTGACGACGCCGGGACGGCCGAAACCGGGAACGGTCGCCGTTTGGGCATGGGGGTTCTCCCGGGCGCTCGACGCGCTCGCGGACGAGCCATGGCTCGACGATGAAGCAATTTCTGTATACGGACATTCGCGTCATGGCAAAGCGGCGCTCCTAGCCGGCGTCTTCGACACGCGGATAGACGCCATCATCGCGCACCAATCCGGCACCGGAGGGGCGACGCTGTCCCGCAGCTACGCCGGCGAGTCCGTCGCGAAGATCACAGAAAGCTACCCCCATTGGTTCACGGAGACCTATGCGGGCTATGCTGATCAGGAAGACGCGCTGCCTATTGATCAGCACATGTTGATCGCTCTGGCGGCCCCGCGCCCCATGCTTCTCGGCAACGCCTACCGGGACGTTTGGTCAGACCCCCAAGGGGCGTTCCGGGCGGCGCAAGGCGCCGACCCGGTCTATGAGGCGGCCGGCGTGCGAGGACTTGCCCAAGACAGGCTTAAGGACGTTGATTTGTCGGCGGAAATCGCCTTTTACATGCGCGGCGGCCGTCACGGCGTGACAACGCAAGACTGGCGCATGTTCTTAGATTTTCTCGATATCCACCTGGCGAAAGCGCCGAGCGGACTTCAGACGGCAGGACCAGCGCGTTAACCGATCGCGCGGGACCTTAAGGCCGGAAACGCGCCTTACCGACGGTCTGGGGAAAACGCGCACATCGCTTGCAGATCGCGCGTCTGATGCCCGGCGTCCCGTTGAGCCAAGGCGGTCGATTGGGCGCGATCCACCGCTTCAGACAGCTCCGGGCACTCATGAGTCGCGCCGCCGGCCGCAGCCCGCGGGGCGCTGAGGCCAGCCCAATGGGCGAGATCGTCCGTCAATAACGATTTTGAAGTAGGCATTTCCGACTCCCTAAAAGCCGAACGGCTCGCAGCCGTTTTTGGTTCTCGCGCCGCGCCGCCACTGCGGGCGTTTAAGGCGAGCGCCTCGATCACTTGCATGCAGCGCACAAAAATTAGTCAAACGCAACCTGTACGTCGCCGCGCACTAATCCACATTATTTCGGCAGAGGCAACTGTTGGGCCAAGAGCGTGGGACAAACCGGCCTCAGGGCTTGCGCAAGACAACCAGATCCTGCCAACCCTCAACGACCTCAACGATATCGACAACGTCTGCGAGGGCGCTCCAGTTCCGGCGGATGTAGTGTTCGGAGATCAAGGCGTCGCCGAAATCCATGGGGTTAACGCCAAAATCGAGGGCGCTTTCGTCGTAGCTTGGCGCGAAGGCGAAGCCTCGCGCCGCGAAGTCGGCGAAAAAGCGATCCGGGTCGGCGAGCGCGTGGCCGCCGTCGTCCTGCGGCTGTTCGAAAGCCTCTGGGCGATGAATGGTGAGCAACACCAGGCCGCCCGGCGCCGTCAACCGCGTCAGCTCTGCGAGCCACCTGGACGCCATCGCCTCTGAAAAGTGCGAAAAAATTGACCAGGCGAACACCACGTCGGCTGCGCTGTCGGCATAGGCTGTCGGCGGCGCCGGGGCGATCGCGCGGTAGGCGCCCGGCATGCGCGCCGCGCGCATCCACGCAACGGCGCCGGCGTTCACATCGCAGCCCTGTAAGGCGAGGTCAGGCCGGAACTGCGCCAAGAACCGCGTAAGCCGCCCGGTGCCGCATCCGAAATCCAGAACCCGGCGCGCCCAGGGCGCGTGGGCGTCGATGGCGTCGCTGATGCGGGCCGCGTCCTTCAGGCCAGACGCCGTCATGTAGCGAATGTCACGGTCGGAGTAAGGAGCGAGGCCGTCCGGCGGCAAAGGCGGGCTGAGCAGCTTGGCGCGCGCTTCAGCGACGTTGACCATCAGACCCGTATAAGCGTCGCGCACCCGCCAGTACGGCGCCGCGCGCAAGGCCTCGGCGGCGCCCGGGCCTTTCAGACGGTCGTACGCCTCCCAGCCGAGAAGCCGTTCCAGCTCCGCCAGGAGATTGTCGCGGGTGATCATGAGAATTGGCTCCGCTCAGCCTCAAGGGTCTACAAATTCTCGCGAGTCCGGGCCTTCCGGCTTTGGTCCCGACGCCGATATGCTGTAGCCCCGCTCACATAAAGACGCCAAACGGCCAGGCGGCCCTTTGGACGCGGCGGCGAATGAGGAAGCACATGAACGGGATCACCACCCTGCCCAAAGCCATTTTGAAGACGATCATTGCGGCGATCGCGCTGAGCGCGGCGTTCACCGGCGCGGCCCACGCCGGCAAGAAAGACAAGGCGGAAAGGTTGGTGACGCGGGCGGAGGCCAGCGTGAAGGACTTCGTCGCGGACCCTGAGATGAGCTGGCTTCGCGACAACATGTCAAAAGCCAAAGCGGTCATCATCGTTCCGCAGTCGGTGAAAGGCGGCTTCATTTGGGGCGGCTCCGGCGGCAACGGCGTGTTGCTTGCGAAAAGCGCCAAAGATGACGGGTGGACGTCCCCCGCGTTCTACACCCTCGGCTCCGTCACCTTCGGCCTTCAGATCGGCGCCGAGGTGGCCGAGATCATTCTCCTCGTCATGACGGATCGCGGAAAAGAGCGGGTGATCAACTCCTCGCTGAAACTGGGGGCGGACGCCAGCATCGCCGCGGGGCCCGTCGGCGCCGGGGCGAAAGCGCAGACGGCGGATATTCTCGCCTTTTCGCGCGCCAAGGGCGTCTATGGCGGCATCAATCTCGAAGGCGCCGTGATCAAGCAGCGGGACGCCTGGAATGAAGCCTATTACGGCCAGGCCGTGCGCCCGTCGGACATCATCCTGCGCGAGAACGTCGCCAACGAGCAGGCGGCGAGCCTGAAGGCGGCGCTGTCGACGCTAGCGAGCCAGTAGGCGGCTAAAGGTTTGAGCGCCCGCCAAAAATTCAACGACCCCCATTGGACCGCGCGGGGCGAGCGCCGCGCGGTCGTCCCTATGGGCGCGATGCGGACGGTTTGGTTCAACACCGGCTCGCTCTGCAACATCGAATGCGCCAACTGCTATATGGAATCGAGCCCGACCCACGACGCGCTCCAATACATCAGCCGCGCCGAAGCGCGCATGTTCCTCGACGAGATCAAAGGCGCAGACTGGCCGGTTCAGGAAATCGGCTTCACTGGCGGCGAGCCGTTCCTCAATCCCGATATGGCGGGCATGGCGTGGGACGCGCTCACCGGCGGCTGGCGCGTCCTCATTCTCACCAACGCCATGCGCCCTTTGATGCGCCCACGGGTCCAAGCCGATGTGGAGGCGCTGGCCGAAGAGTTCGGCGACCGGTTGACGTTCCGCGTGGGCCTCGACCACTTCACCGAGGCGCGGCACAACGCCGAGCGCGGCGCTGGCGCCTGGGCGGAGGCGCTGCGCGGCGCGAACTGGCTGGCGGCGCTGCCGTCACGGCTCGCCTTGGCGGGACGGTACGACGCGGACGAAGCCCCGGAGGCCGCCAGAGAAGGCTATCGCCAACTCATCAAAACGATGGGCTGGTCGATCGATGTCGATGACCCAGAGCGACTTTCGCTTTTCCCGGAGATGCGAGCCGACGACGCGCCGCCGGAAATCACCGAAGCCTGCTGGGAGATCCTCGGCGTCTCCCCCTCCTCCGTTATGTGTTCAAGCTCCCGGATGATCGTGAAGCCTAAAGGCGCGGCGGCGCCGCGGGTGCGTCCGTGCACGCTGCTTCCCTACAGCGACGCCTTCGATCTCGGCGAAACGCTCGCCGGATCGCTGGAGCCGACGCCGCTCAACCATCCCTATTGCGCCACCTTCTGCGTGCTTGGCGGCGCCAGTTGCAGCGCGGCGACATGACGGGGGCGGACGATAAGGGCCCCGATGGGGACGCCATTGAGGGGCGCCCGCCCATCGCCCTGGAGCGCCGGGCGGCGACCGACGGCGCCGACGCGCGCTTGTTCTCGCCCTCCGCCGCCCGCAACCGCGATCCGATCCGCGACGCCTTTTTGGAGTTAGGCCCCGCCCGCGGCGTGGTGCTGGAGGTTGGGTCCGGCACGGGCGAACACGCAGCCCATATTGCTGGAGCTGCGCCCGAGCTCACCTGGCGGCCGAGCGATCCCGATCCTGATTCACGTGAGAGCATCGACGCGTGGCGCCTGGCCCTCGGGGTCCCTAACATCGCGCCGGCCGCTTCCCTGGATGCGACGGCTCCAGATTGGGACGCCGCGTTCGACGCGCGCAGCCTCGCCGCGATGGTCTCCATCAACATGATCCACATTGCGCCGTTTGAGGCGGCCGAAGGCCTCATCCGCGGGGCCGGGCGGCTGCTCGCCGATGACGGGCGTTTGTTTCTGTACGGCCCCTTCCGGCGGGGCGGCCAACACACCGCGCCTTCCAACGAGGCGTTCGATGCGTCCCTCAAGGCGCGGGACCCGCGCTGGGGGGTTCGGGATCTGGAGAAGATCGACGCGTTGGCGGAGGCGGCCGGCCTCACGCGCGCCCATCTGAGGGACATGCCCGCGAACAACATGGTTCTGCTTTACGCGCGCCAGTAACCCGCGCGCCCGTAACCCTGGCGGGGACAGCGCGGGCG
Source organism: Pseudomonadota bacterium (assembly GCA_038747965.1). Lineage (GTDB taxonomy): Bacteria > Pseudomonadota > Alphaproteobacteria > Caulobacterales > Parvularculaceae > JBCDJH01. The sequence goes on along the minus strand of JBCDJH010000093.1, from coordinate 2,393 downwards.
AAGCTCCGACACGCTCAGCTGATGACGCTCAGTTGATGATGTCTGCGAAGGTCTGCGGAGCTGGATCGACAATCCGAAACCCGCCCGAATTGATTTCCAGGACAGCGAGGCCGCGCTCAATCTGGCCGTTCGGCGCAAACCGAAAGATCCCATCAACGCCCAGATACCCGTTGGGGTCAGCGATGGCCGCAACGCCGAAGCGATCCCGTGCGCGCCGGCGGGCGAGGCGGGCCGCCATGGTGGTGGCGTCATAGGCGAGCGAGGCGAGCCGCGGCGGGGCCGCGCCGTAAGCGGTGCGATAGCGGGTGGTAAACGCATTGCGCATGCTGGGATCGGGCGCGGCGAACCATCCGCCCGAAAGCGCCGGCTCGCGCAGCAAGGCTTCGCTTTCCCAAAGGCTCGTGCCGAGCAGCTTCACCCGGCGAATATCCACGCCGTAATAGGGGAGAAGCGGGGCCAACGCCCGCAAGAGATTGCCCTGCTCCGGCAGCAACACCGCGTCGTAGCCGACATCGCCGAACGTCTCGGCGTCCTCAAGCGCTTCGAGCGCGCGGTCGGCGATCTCATTGCCGCTGAGGGCGCGCAACTGCGCCCGTTCCCGCGCCAGCGCGGCTTTGCGTTCGTCGTAACGGGCGAGCCTTTTAGCTGGGATCTGCATGGCCGACGGCGTTTGCTCGTAGCTCTCCTCACGGACGATCGCGCCGGCCCGCGCATAGACCTCTTCGGCCAGCGCATCGCCCACACGGCGACCGTAATCCGTATCCGGCGTCAGCGCGGCGAAGCTCGAAAACCCGTTCAGCATGGCGAAATCGGCGATGCGCGCGACTTCCAGTTCCGGCGGAAAGCTAAGGAGATAGACGCCGTCGCCCGCCACCTGCAGATCGGTGGAGAAGGCGATCATCGGCACGCCCGCAGCGCGCGACACATTCGACGCCGCTTTGACGGACTGCGCGAAGACCGGACCGAGAACCAGCTCAGCCCCCTCCTGCAGCGCCGCTTCCGCAGCCCTCGCGGCGCCGTCAGCCGTGCCGCCGGTGTCTTTTGGGATCAGCAAGAGATTGGCGTCGCCCGCGTCGAACACAGCGAGCTGCGCCGCATCGAACAGGGCGCCCGCCACGGTGCGCACATTCTCAGAAGCGGCTGAGAACGGCAGCAACAGAGCGACCCGTACGGGGTTCGCGTCTTCCATATGCGGGGGCGTCAAAAACCCATCTGGATCGTAAACGCGCTTGCGGCGATCGGCGGGACGGGCGCTGTCTTCCGCGCGCTGAGCGCCAGGGGCCGGCGGCCAAGACGCATCGCGGCTCGGCGTCGTCTCACAGCCAGCGAGAACCATCGCGAACGCCGCCGCGGCGACGGCGACTGCCGAACGGCGACGCAGCCAATCGAGCGCGCTCCAGCGAAATGCCATGGACCCCATGCGCCATCCCCTCCGCGGCGCTTTCCGTTTGAAAGACGCCATGGGCGGTTGTCGCCAAAACTTCGGCGGCGCGCAACCCTGCAGCGGCGTCGCACGGGGCCGGCGCCGCCCTTGGCGGGTCTTGACCCTCCCGCAAAAGCCCCCCCACTGTGCCGCCGATGTCCGCCGAAGCCACTGAAAAATCAGAGCCGCTGGCCCCAGGCCTCTATGTGGTGGCGACGCCGATTGGCAACCTCCAGGACATCACGCTCCGCGCCATTGATATCCTGCGCCGCGCCGACGTCATTTACTGCGAGGACACGCGAATCGCCCGGCGGCTGACGACGGCGCACGGCGTTGCGACGCCGCTTGAGGCCTATCACGAGCACAACGGCGCAAAGATGCGCCCGCGCATCCTGGCCCGCCTGCAGGAGGGGGCCGCGGCCGCCCTCATCAGCGACGCCGGCACGCCGCTTATCTCCGATCCAGGCTACCGTCTCGTCTCGGAGGCGCGGGAAGCGGGCCTGCCCGTCACCACGGCCCCGGGGCCCTGCGCCGCCATCGCCGCGCTTTCAATCTGCGGCGCCGAGACTGATCGGTTCACCTTCGCTGGCTTCCTGCCCCCCAAAACGGCGGCCCGCCGGCGGGCGCTCAGCGACTTGGCGGGCGCCCCTGGAAGTCTCATTTTTTATGAGAGCGGCCCGCGGCTCGAAGGGACCCTTCGCGACATGGCGGAAGTGTTCCCAAACCGCCGCGCCTCGATCGCCCGGGAGCTCACCAAACTCCACGAGGAGGTACGGTCGGGCCCACTCGCCGAACTTGCCGACGCGTACCGGTTGGAGGGCCCGCCCAAAGGCGAAGTAACGCTTGTGGTCCACAAGCCGCCGGAACGGGGCGGGACGTCGCCCGAGGCCCTCGACGCCGCCCTTCTCGCCGCCCTAGCGGACCGCTCGCTCCGAGACGCCGCCAATGAAGTGGCGCAGGCGCTGGGCGT
>JBCDJH010000092.1:0-7539 GCA_038747965.1 Pseudomonadota bacterium | reverse complement strand
CGCCCGCGCCTCCCACAAAGCGCCGATCTCGGGCGAGGGCGTGCTTTCGCCCCCGCCCAGGGTTTGGGCCCCGCCTAGGCGCCTTGGGCGTCGAACACGAAGGTGAAGGTCACCGGCGAAGAGGGGACGATGGACGGCAAGCCCGCCACCTCGCGCAGCATCTCAAGGCCAGCCTCCAAATTGAAATCGGAGAGAAAGAGCACCACCGGCTCGGCGGAGGCGACTTCAACCCGCGTCTCGGCGATCCGGGTGACGAACACATCGGCTGAGACCGGCGCCTCCACGCCATGAAGCGACAGCACAGCGTCAATCTCGGTTTGCCGGCGCCCGCCGATCGGCAAATCGGCGAAGTCCTGCGCCGCCACCGTCGTGCGAATACTGGCGGCTGGGTAGTCGCCCGTTTCGAAGAACATCTCCCGCATGCGTTCGTTGCGGATATCCACTTTCGTTTCCACCTGGTCGAGGGGGATCTCCACCACCGCTTCGCCGGACGGCGCCAGCTCGCCGGACAGGCCGGGGAAGTAGTGGGTTTCAATGACCTCGCCGGATTTGATCGAGACGAACCCGACGCGCGAGGCCGCGCTATCGAGGGACCAGACCGCCTCAGCGGGCGCGCCCGTCTCGGATGGGCCAGTGTCGGATGGGCCAGTCTCGGATAGACTTGCCTCGGCCGCGCTGGGCGCCGGCGCCGCGGCGTCCGCCGACGGGGCCTCGCCACCCTGGCCGCAGCCCGCCGCCATCATCAGCGCCAACAGCGCGCCGCCTGATTTCGCCACTCGCATCTCCGCCTCCTTTGCGCTTGCTTTCTTGGTCAGTTAGCCCGTTCGCCATCGGTGTGAACGGGACGTGTTCCGATGCCGGCCGTTTGGCGCGCAGGGTCAGACGCCCGCCCGCGCGCTGGCGCGAAGTTTCTCGCTGGCGCTCTTTAATTGTCCGCAGGCGGCCATGATATCGCGGCCCCTTGGCGTGCGAACTGGGCTCGCATAGCCCGCGCGGTTGACGATGTCGGCGAAGGCCTCGATGCGCTCCCAGCTGGAGCAGGCGTAAGGCGCGCCCGGCCAGGGGTTGAACGGGATGAGGTTGATTTTGGCGGGCACGCCGGAGAGCAGGCGCACCAACTCTTTCGCCTCCGCCAGGCTGTCGTTCACGCCGTCCAGCATCACATATTCAAACGTGATGCGCCGCGCGTTGCCGAGCCCCGGATAGGCGCGGCAGGCGTCCAGCAGTTCGGCGATTGGGTACTTCTTGTTGAGGGGAACGAGTTCGTTCCGTAGGGGATCGTTCGTCGCGTGCAGCGAGATCGCCAGCATCGCCGATGTCTTCTCGCCGAGCGGTGGGATCTGCGGCACCACGCCCGATGTGGAGACCGTGACGCGCCGGCGCGAGATGGCGACGCCGTCTCCATCGGCGATGATTTCAATGGCGTCGGCGACGTTGTCCAGATTGTAGAGCGGCTCGCCCATCCCCATGAAGACAATGTTGGAGAGTTGGCGATCCTCGCCGCCCGACGGCCATTCCTCAAGATCGTCTTTCGCCGCCAAAACCTGGCCGACGATTTCCGCCGCCGTGAGGTTGCGCACCAGCGCCTGGGTGCCCGTATGGCAGAAGCTGCAATTCAGCGTACAGCCGACTTGGCTGGAGACGCACAGCGCCCCGGCGCGGCCGACGCCAGGAATGAAGACGGTCTCGACCTCAACGCCGGGCCCGAGGCGCAACAGATACTTGCGCGTGCCGTCGCGCGAGACTTGGCGATCGGCGATCTCCGGCCGCGGCAGCGCGTAGAGCTCGGCCAGTTGGCCGCGCAAGCCCTTGGAGATGTCGGTCATCGCCGCAAAGTCTGTATGGCCGTAATGGTAGATCCAGCGCCATAGCTGCGTAGCGCGCATCCGGGCGCGTTTCGGATCCAGGCCAAGATCGGCGGCGAGGCGCGCGGCGAGGGCCGGCCGCGTCAGCCCGATGAGCGAGGTGGCCGCCGGCGGCGCGTTGTGGCCCATCGGCGGAGGGGAGGCGGCGGGCGCCTCAACGCTCTGACTGTCGTAAAGAGAACTCATGGCTCGCTGTTTATCTGAAAGCGCGAGCTATGTCAGATAGGGCTGGTGATTTGGGGCCTCAAGCGCCCCGCCGAAGGGACATGCGGCCGATGGATTTTGGATTGCCGGAGCGGCGAAAGCTCAGCGGAGGCAAGCTCGTTGTGGCGAGCCACAATGCGGGCAAGGTCCGCGAAATCAGGGCGCTGCTGGAGCCGCGGGGCTTCGATGTCGTCTCGGCCGGCGAGCTGGACTTGCCGGAGCCCGATGAGACGGGCCTCACCTACATCGCCAATGCGGAACTGAAAGCGCGGGCGGCGGCGCAGGGCAGCGGTTTTCCGGCGCTCGCCGATGATTCCGGGCTCGCCGTTGAAGCTTTGGCGGGCGCGCCGGGGATCTATTCGGCCCGGGCCGGCGGGCCGGGCCGAGACTTCGCGCTGGCCATGGAGCGCGTGAACATAGCCCTGGAGGCACGGATCGCCGAGACCGGCGACGACAATCGCCGCGCCCGCTTCATCTGCGCGCTGTCGCTCGGCTGGCCGGATGGGCGGTGCGAGACTTTCGAGGGGATTGTGAAGGGCGCTCTCGTCTGGCCGCCGCGGGGCGACAAGGGGTTCGGTTACGATCCCGTCTTTGTGGCGGACGGCGAGACGCTCACCTTTGGCGAGATGGACCAGGCGCGCAAACACGCCATGAGCCACCGGGCCGACGCCTTCCAGCAACTGACCGCGGCGTGCCTGCAGCCTTGAGCGCGCCGCCGGCGCCGGACCGGGGGTTCGGCGTTTACATCCATTGGCCCTATTGCGCGCGCATCTGCCCCTATTGCGATTTTAACGTCTACAAGGCGCGGCCGGTGGATGAGGGCGCATGGGTGAAGGCGCTGACTGACGATCTGGCGGCGCACCGGGCTTTGACGGGGCCCCGCAAGCTCGGCAGCATTTTTTTCGGCGGCGGCACGCCCTCATTGATGTCGCCGGAAGCTGTCGGCTATTTGATTCAGGCGGCCGCCAGGCTTTGGACGCCTGCGGACGATATCGAAATCAGTTTGGAGGCGAACCCGACCTCCGCCGAGCGCGAGCGCTTTGAGGGCTTCGCGGCCGCGGGCGTCAATCGAGTGTCCCTGGGCGTTCAGTCTTTTGACGATGCGGCGCTCAAGGCTCTGGGACGGGACCACTCCGCCGCCGAGGCGGTCGCCGCCGCTGAGACCGCTCGGCGGGTCTTTCCCCGAATGTCGCTCGATCTGATTTACGCGCGGCCGGACCAGAGCGCGGCGGCGTGGCGGGACGAGCTTGCGCGCGGGCTCGCGCTCGCCGGCGATCATCTATCGCTCTATCAGCTCACCATCGAGCCCGGCACCGCCTTCGCCAAGGCGGCGGCGCGGGGCTCGCTGATCCCCCCGGATGAGGCGTCGGCCGCGGACCTCTATGAACTCACCCAAGAGCTGTGCGCGGCGGCGGGCTTCCCGGCCTACGAGACGTCGAATCATGCGCGCGCCGGCGGCGCGTCCCGCCACAATCTCATTTATTGGCGGATGGGAGATTATGTGGGCGTGGGCCCCGGCGCCCATGGACGCATGACGCGGGAGGGCCGCCGCTTCGCCGCCGAGGCGGTCCGCCGGCCTGAGGACTATTTGGCGAAAGTCAGCGCGCAAGGCGTCGGCGGCGAGGAAACCGAGCTGACGACGGCCGAGGACGCGGCGGAGCGTCTCCTTATGGGACTGCGCCTCGCCGAGGGCGCAAAGCTGCGCCCCATCCTTGAACGGCGCGGCGTCTCGGCGGATGCGCCGGCGGTCGTCGACGCGCTCGGCGAGATTGAAGCCGCCGAGTTGGGCGACTTCGACTCCGACGCTAGGTTGCGGCTCAGCGGCGCAGGTCGCTTGCTCGTGGACGCCGTCGCGCGCCGCCTGATCTTCGCTATGGACGCCGCCGATTCTCATTAAGCCTATCTGTCAACTGTAAATGCGCTGATCGCGCTCGATCTTCTTTGTTGGTCCGGCCTGCCGATTGTGCTGTCATGTGGTGCTCACCGGCTTCCGCGCCAGCTCGCGTCACAGGCCGAAGCGATACTCGGGGCGAAGCGGTATGAAGTCAGCTTTGATGGGACGGCGCAGGGCGGTCTCAGCCGTTTTGGCGGGCGCGCTTTGTTTGATCGGGGCCGTCGCCAACGCGTTTGAGCAAACCCCTTCGGTGAGCGAGGCCGTTCAGCCTGAAGGGCCGCCGCTCTGGCGCATCGTTTCGCCTTACGGGGTTGAGGGCTATCTCTTCGGCTCCATCCATATTTTGCCGGAAGGCGCCGATTGGCGCCGGGCGCGCCTCGATGAGGCGCTGACGGAAGCCGGCGCGATCGTTCTTGAGGTGGATACAGAGGATCTGGACGCCATTGGCATTCTGGAGGCGGTACGCGACATCGGCTTTTATCCGCCCGGCCAATCGCTCGCCGATCATCTGAGTGTTGAGCTGTATGCGGACGTCATGGCGGCGGGCGCCAAGGTCGGCGTGCCGGAGTTGGCGCTTAGGCAGTTCCAGCCGTGGTACGCCAGCGTTCTGCTGGCGACGCGGGTCTTGGGCCTTGAAGGGGCGAGCGCGGGCCAGGGGGTTGAGACCGCGCTGGACGCTCACGCCAAAGCGACCAGGACGGAATTGATCGGTCTGGAGACGTTCGAACAGCAGATGTCGTTCTTTACGACCCTTCGCCGAGAGACGCAGATCGCCTTGCTGGAGCAGACCATCAGCGAAATCCGCGAGGAGCCTCAAGCGATTGACGTGATGACCGAAGCTTGGATGTCCGGCGATTTGGAGGCCATGGAGGCGGCGTTCGTCGAGCCGCTTCAGGACTTCCCGGATTTGCACCAAGGATTGTTGATGGACCGCAACCGCGCCTGGGGGCGCCAGCTTGGCCGGCTCATGCGTAGCCGGGACGAGCGGCTCTTTATCGCCGTGGGCGCCGCGCATTTGGTGGGCCCGAATAGCCTTCGCGCGCATCTCGAGCGCCTCGGATACGATCTCGACCGGCTTTAAGAAGACCGGCTTTTGGGCCGCCCGTGACCGCCCGCAACCCGGCAGACTGCCTGGCCGGGCCGGGACACTCCTTCTGACATCTTGCGCGCCGCTTCACATGCTGCCGCAACTGCTTAGCGGCGGTTCTGGAACCGCCTGGCTCGGGTGCGAACGCATGCTCGCGGCGATGCAAACGTGATTGACAATCATTCTTAGAAGTGGTAGCTATTCAGTAGTTTAGGGATCGCTGCCGATGTACGTCTGCATTTGTAATGCTTTGCGCGAGAGAACGCTTTCGAGCGCTATCCAGACTCTTGGGCAGCCGACGGTTGGAGAGGTTTACAAAGCGCTCGGCTGTAAGCCCCAATGCGGTAAGTGCATTTCGGACATCGCATCCATGCTGCGGGCGTTGCGCCAGACCCAAACGGCGGCCGCCGGCTCCATCGAGTAACTGATCTGTCCTCACACGCGTAAGCCTCTGACACTGCTATCAATTCTGAGTTGCGCCTTAATCGCGACGCTTTGCGCTCTACGCCGGTTTTTCGTTGTAGGCGCGTGAAATTGCACTAGATATGCGGGTCTCGGCTGCGGGACCCATCTGCCATTCTCGTATGGTGGGCCGGAGCGTCATTGGGCTCACGGCCAGCGCGTTGCGCAAGCCGGTCCCTCAAGGGAGTTGACCGTGAAAGGCGACGCAAAAGTCATCGACTATCTCAACCAGGCTTTGAAGCTGGAGCTCACCACGGTGAACCAGTACTTCCTACATGCGCGGATGTTCAAGGATTGGGGCCTGCTGCGCCTGGCCGAGATTGAGTACCAAGAATCAATCGACGAGATGCGTCACGCCGACGACCTCATTGAGCGCATTCTGTTCCTCGAGGGGCTTCCGAACTTGCAGGACCTCGACAAAATCTATGTGGGCGAGGACGTGAAAGACTGCTTGGAGTGCGACCTGAAAGCCGAGCAACGAGCGCATCCGCTTTATAAAGAGGGCATCGCCTACTGCGAGACGGTGAAGGATTATGTGAGCCGCGATCTGCTTGAAAAGATTCTGATCTCCGAAGAAGAGCATATCGATTATCTGGAAACTCAACTAGATGTGATCGGAAAAATCGGTGCGGAGAACTACATGCAGTCGCAGCTTCACGAGAAAGGCGGCGATTGAGCTTAAGGATAATTTAGGTGACTCGCTGAGGTCCTCTGACAATACTGCGATGGCGTCCCGAATGCTTCAGTTCTCGCAGCCTGCGGACAAAGCGCGTCATGATCGGTCTTCTCGGTCTTGCGGTACGCCAATTGGATTTGATTTAAGGTCGCGACATCAGGAAGGACCTCTGATTATGAAACTCTCACGTAAATTGGGGCAGGTGAGCGCCATCGCAGTCGCCGCCGCGGTATTGGCTGCGTGCGCCAGCTCGACGCCCTACCAACCAGCTGACAAGTCAGGCCGCGGATTTTCGGAACAGCGCATCGAAGGCAATCGCTATCGCGTCACTTTTGAGGGCAATTCTTCAACCGACCTGGAAACCGTGGGCAACTATTTGCTCTACCGCGCAGCTGAGGTGACCGTTCAGCGCGGCTTTGATCATTTCGTCGTCGCTGATCGGGTCTTGGACGAGCGCACATTCACCCGCTACACCTACACCGGTTTTGGCTCTCCGGTCGGTTTTTACCATAATGGTTTCGGTCGGTTCGGTGGGCCCGGGTTTGGCGGCGCCGGCTTTGCGGGCGGCGGGTTTGTGGACGGCTACGCGCGCGAGCGCACGTCGTATAAGGCGATCGCCGACATCCTGATGTTTGCTGGCGACAAAGACGCGCGTGACGCCGCCGCCTATGACGCGCGCGACGTTCTGAATAATTTGCGCCCGTCCATTCGTCGGCCAGCCCAGTAAAAGGGTTTATCTTAGGCCCTTTCGGCCGAAGCTCACCGACGGCGCGCGCGCTGGACGCTTGATAAAGGTAAGGGCGGCTTTCCAGGTGGGACGCCGCCCTTTTTGCGTCAGGGCGTCATAAGCCCGCGCAACGACAAACCGCCGGTCCAACAATGCGCGCGCTTTCAGCCAACCCGTCTTTAAAGTAATCAGCTGTCATATTATTTTAATTTTTCACCAGTTGTATTTCTGGTATTGAAACTTACGTAACGTATACAAATATCCCCTTATCACAAAATTGTGATATCTGAATTGGTGGTAGTAATGGAACAAGATGCGCAAGCTGTCGAAAGGACGGCCGATATCGTCCGGGCTTACGTAAAGCGGAACACCGTCGACGTTGAGACTCTTCCTGACCTTATAAAAGACGTATACGGGGCGCTCGTTGACGCCAGCGCCGCGAATGGGAGGGACGCGGCGGCGAAGCCAGCCGTTCCAGTTAAGGCTTCGGTTACTCAGCACTACCTTATATGTCTTGAAGACGGCCGTAAGTTCAAATCGCTGAAGCGGCATCTACAAAGTCAATATGAACTCACGCCGGAGGCCTACCGAGCGAAATGGGGTTTGCCCGCCGACTACCCGATG
>JBCDJH010000091.1:0-7550 GCA_038747965.1 Pseudomonadota bacterium | reverse complement strand
GCCAGCTCCTGAGCGAGCCGCCCTTCATCGAGTTCGCCGCTAGAGCCGGCGGCGGCGAGGAACTCGGCGACCTGACGCTTCAATCGTTCGCCGGCCGCGGAGGGCTGCGCGGCGGCGGAGGCGCGGGCCTGCTCATTCAGCCCCTCAATCTCGCCAAGAAGCGCGCTCAGCGCCTTATCCAACTTCTCGCCTTCAAGGGCGCGGGAGCGGGCGAGATCGTCCAGCAGCGCCTCCAGCGCGGCGGCGAGCGCCCCGCGCCATGCGGCTTTGGCGGTTTCGTCTTCTTCGGCCTCCACCAACTCCAGAACGCCCTTCAGCCCCAGGATTTGCTCAAGCTGCGGCGGGGCGGCTTGAATCCGGCCCTCCAGCGCAGTCATCGCGGCGAGCGCCTGATCGAGGCTCTCTTCGTTGAGACGCAGGGTCGATGCGGACTCCGGCCGGCCGGTCTGCAAGCTGATCTGGAGAGCGCCCCGGCGAAACCGGGCCTCAGCGGCTCGGCGCGCTTCGGCCTCCAGAGCCTCCAGCCCTGACGGCGCGCGGAAGCGGATATCGAGGCCGCGGCTGTTGACGCTGCGCGCCTCCCACGCCCATCGGCGGCCGTTTTCGGCGCCCTCGGCGGAGGCGAAACCTGTCATGCTGGAAAGGCCCATGGGCGAAACGGCTCCTGGCCGGCTGTGATTCCCTGGCGGGAACCATGCGCCCCGCGCCCGCGCATCACAACGGCCGGGCTGCTAGTGGCGGGGCGAAGCCTTACTTCGCGACTTGTTCGCGCTCGAATTTGCGCCAGGCGGCGACGTTGCGACGGTGCTCCGCGTAAGTGGCGGCGAAGACGTGTCCGCCGGAACCGTCCGCGACAAAGAAAAGATCGTCCGTTTGCGGCGGATTGAGCACGGCGCGCAGGGAATCCGCGCCGGGGTTGCAGATCGGCGTCGGCGGCAAACCGTCGATTTGGTAGGTGTTGTAGTCGGTCTTTTTGTTGAGTTCGCTGCGGCGGATCCCGCGCCCCAGCGGCTCGCCTTCAGTGAGGCCGTAGATGATGGTGGGGTCCGATTCCAAGCGCATGCCCTTGCGCAAGCGGTTGACGAAGACAGCGGCGATGCGCCCCCGCTCCTCAGCGATCGCGGTCTCTTTCTCGACGATGGAAGCGAGGATCACGGCCTCCTCCCGGGTGGAAAAGGGCAGCTCATCGGCGCGCTCCAGCCACGCGTCGTCCAGAAGCGTTTGTTGCGCCGCTTCCATCCGCGCAATGAGGCCGTCCCGCGTCTCGCCGCGGGTGAAGAGATAGGTCTCTGGCAGCAAAACGCCCTCAGCGGGCGCTTTGGTGATCTCGCCTTCCAAAACCTCATCGGCGGCGATGATCGCCAGAATCTGTTTCGTGGTGCGTCCCTCAGGCGCCGTCAGCGGGTGCTGAAGGGACTTGCCTTCCACGAAGATGGCGACGATGTCGGCCATGCTGGCGCCGGAGGGAATAACGTACTCGCCGGCTTTGAGGGCGCGCTGCGCGCCGCTCAGCCGCGCGCCGGCTACGAAAATCGGCGCGCTGGAGATAATCTCTTCTTCTTCGAGCCGGGCGGCGATCCGCCGGACGCTATCGCCCCGTTCCAGGAGGAAAAGCGTCTGCACGCCCTCGGCCGCCGCGGGGCCGTCGGCGTTGTAGCGCGCCTGGCCGATCCGAAAGGCGCCGGCCGCGCCAACGAGGATCAACAACACGAGGAACACGCCGCCGCGCAGCGCGAGGGTTCGCCAAAGCGGCGCGGGCTTGTCCGACGTTTCCGTATCGCTCATCCGCCGCCCCCACTCATTGCGGTCTCGTGCTCATCATTTGATCCGCCGCGCTTTCGTCCGGCTGGCCCCCACCGCCAGCCGCTTGTGGCTTCGGCGCTGGCCGTCAGCCCGTAAAGCGCGTCATGACGAGGGAGGCGTTGGTGCCTCCAAAGCCGAAGGAATTTGAAAGAACGGCGTTAATTTCCCGTTCGCGCGGCGCGTTGGGCGCAAGATCGATGGGTGTGGAAACCGACGGGTTGTCCAAATTGATGGTCGGCGGCGCCACATTCTCCCGCATCGCCAGGAGGCAGAAGATCGCCTCCACCGCCCCGGCCGCGCCGAGCAGATGGCCGATGGACGATTTGGTCGACGACATGACGAGGCGTTCCGCGTCCGCCCCGAACAGTCTCTCAACGGCGCCAAGCTCGATTTCGTCGCCCTTTGGCGTCGAGGTGCCGTGGGCGTTGACGTAGTCGATATCGCTGGTGGACAGGCCGGAGCGTTTGAGCGCCGCGCGCATGGAGCGAAGCGCGCCGTCGCCATTCTCAGCGGGCGCCGTGACGTGAAACGCGTCGCCGGACATGCCGTAGCCGACGATCTCGCCGTAGATCCGCGCGCCCCGCGCCTTCGCGCGCTCAAGCTCTTCAAGGACCACAACGCCCGAGCCTTCGCCCATGACAAAGCCGTCCCGCGCGGCGTCGTAGGGGCGCGAACCGGCTTCCGGGTCGTCGTTAAAGCTGGTGGAGAGCGCCTTACAAGCCGCGAAGCCCGCCATGCCGATGGGGCAAACGGCCGCTTCGGCGCCGCCGGCGACCATCACATCTGCATCGTCGAGCGCGATGAGACGAGCGGCGTCGCCAATGGCGTGGGCGCCGGTCGAACAGGCGGTGACGACCGCGTGGTTCGGGCCCTTAAGGTGATGCTTGATCGAGACATAGCCCGAAATCAGATTGACCAGCCGCCCCGTGATGAAGAACGGGCTGATGCGCCGCGGCCCCTTCTCATAAAGGGTGATCGACGCTTCCTCGATGCCCGGGAGGCCGCCAATGCCCGCGCCGAGCAGCACACCGGCGCGCTCGCGCGCTTCGTCATTGTCGAGGATGACGTCGGAATCGGCGATCGCTTGGTCGGCCGCCGCGACGCCGTACAAGATGAAATCATCGACGCGCCGACGCTCTTTGGCGTCCATCCAATCATCGGCGTTGAAGGCCGCGTCGCCCGCGGCCGCCCCGCCGGCGTAGCCGTCGCTCCGGGGCACTTCGCAAGCGATTTGGCAGGCGAGCGCCGATGTGTCGAACTTCTCAATACGCCCCGCGCCGGAGCGGCCGGCGATCAGCTCAGCCCAGACATGGTCGAGGCCCAAGCCGAGCGGGGTCACAAGCCCCATTCCGGTAACGACGACGCGTCTCATGATGTTTTAACCTCGCCGGCTCCAAAGCCCGGCGCAGCGACGTTTCCGTTGGTCCGCTCAATGCGCCGGCGGCGGGCGCTTTGCGTCCCGCTCAGCCAGCGCCCTGAGGCGGCCCGCTACAAAAACGGAGCTTAATTCGCCGACGCGCCTTCGATGAACTTAATGGCGTCGCCCACGGTTTGAATGGTCTCGGCCGCGTCGTCCGGAATTTCGACGTTAAATTCTTCTTCGAACGCCATGACCAATTCGACCGTATCCAAACTGTCGGCGCCAAGATCGTCGATAAAGCTCGCTTTCGGCTCAACTTTCTCGGCGTCTACGTCCAGGTGCTCGATAACGATCTTTTTTACGCGTTCTGCAATATCCGACATCAGGTCCTCATTCGTTGGGCGTTCGGGCGCGATGGCCCCGAGCCGTCCTCGTCATTTGGCGGATAGGCTAAATATCAGCGTTTTTCAACGCCTTCCCTCGCCCGCACGCCCGCAAGCTTTTTCTGCTAGCACGGTTTCTCCAGGCTGACCAGCAAGGATCGCGATCCCGAAGCCCGCTCGAAACAACAAAAAAAACAGACGCTTACCGCAAAAGCCTAAGGGCCGGAGCGGCTAGAGCCGTTTGCGGCTGGTGTGGTTCAGTTCGAACGTCGCAAACGGCTCTAAGTCTTTGTTTGCGCGAATTGCGGACGCGAAACCGGTGATCCACTTTCGCTGCAATTCGCTCTAAAGCATCGCCATCCCGCCGTTCACATGGAGCGTCTGGCCCGTCATATATCGGGCCTCGGCGCTGGCGAGGTAGAGCGCGGCCGCCGCGACGTCGCCGCCCTCGCCGATTTCCCCCATGGGAATAGCGCTGAGAATGCCCTCGCGTTGATCATCGGTGAGGGCGTCCGTCATGGCGCTTTTGATGAAGCCTGGCGCGATGCAATTGACGGTGACGCCGCGGCTGGCGACCTCCTGCCCCAAAGACTTCGCGAACCCGATCATCCCCGCCTTGGAGGCGGCGTAGTTGGCTTGCCCCGCATTGCCGGTGACGCCGACGACGGACGCGACCCCGATGATGCGGCCGTGGCGGCGTTTCATCATGCCCCGCAGCGCCGCTTTGGAGAGGCGAAAGAACGCCGTGAGGTTGATGGCGAGCACGGCGTCCCATTCCTCGGGCTTCATACGCAGCGCGAGATTGTCCTTCGTCACGCCGGCGTTGCTGACCAAGATGTCGAGACCGCCCAGCGCTTCCTCCACACGCTTGGGCAACGCGTCGATGGCGTCGAGGTCGCTAAGATTGCAGGGGAGGATCGTCGTCCGTTCAGCCCCAAGGCGATTGGCGACGGCTTGAAGTTTTTCTTCGCGCGTTCCGGATAGGGCGACGGCCGCGCCGGCCCCGTGCAGCGCCTCGGCGATCGCTGCGCCCAGATCGCCGGACGCGCCGGTGACGAGCGCCGTCTTGCCTGTGAGATCGAACATCGGGAACTCCTTGAGATATTTTGAGGCGCGGCGCGCCGGAACGGCGTTGGTCTTCAGGCGGCGGACAAAAGCTCCGCAAGGGCGGCGACGTCCGACGGCGCGCCGAGGGTCTTGGCGGCGACGTCTGGGGCGATCCGCTTGATAAGACCGGTGAGCACCTTGCCGGCGCCCGCCTCGATTTGCAGATCGACGCCGTCCGCCGCCATGCGGGCGACGCTCTCCCGCCACCGCACGCGGCCGGTCACCTGCGCGACCAGGGCGGGCCGCACCTGCGCCGGGTCGACAATCGGCTCCGCTGAGACGTTCGAAACAACGGGCGCGGCGGGCGCTGAGATAGCGACGTCGGCGAGCGCGGCGTCCATCGCCTCGGCGGCCGGCGCCATCAGCGCGCAATGGAAGGGGGCGGACACCGGCAGCAGCATGGCGCGGCGGGCGCCAGCCGCCTTCGCCGCCTCAATCGCGCGCTCGACGGCCGCCTTCGCGCCGCTCACCACCACTTGTCCCGGCGCATTGTCGTTCGCGATTTCGCAGACGCCGCCCTCGGCGCGCACGGCCTCGTCAATGGCGGCTTGGGCCGCTTCCAAATCGACGCCCAAAAGCGCCGCCATCGCGCCTTCGCCAACCGGAACCGCCGATTGCATCGCCTGGCCGCGCAGCCGCAAAAGACGGGCGGCGTCAGACAGCTCCAGCGCGCCGGCGGCGCAGAGCGCGGAATATTCGCCGAGCGAATGGCCGGCGAAGAACGCAGCGTCTGCGAGCGTGAAGCCCGTCTCTGCCTGCAGCACCCGCACGGCCGCGACGCTGACCGCCATCAAGGCCGGCTGGGCGTTCTCGGTAAGGGTGAGCGCATCCATCGGCCCGTCGCGCATCAGGGCGAACAGATCTTCGCCGAGGGCCTCGTTGACTTCGTCAAAAACCGCCTTCGCTTGAGGGAACCCATCGGCCAGCGCCGCTCCCATGCCGACACTTTGGCTCCCCTGCCCCGGGCAAACGAATGCGACTTTCACGTATGGCCTCCTCCAAAAAAACGTGCCGCGTGATAGGCGATACGCCGCGGATGGACAAGCGGGCCGCCGCCAGCGTCGGAGGGATGACGCGGGGAGGCTTGCGAGACCGCCGCCCTTCCGCTAGAGAGCGCGCTTCACCGGAGTTGCGGTCAAAGCGCGCCCTCAGAAAGCATCTTTGTTTTCGAGAGGCGAGCGCCGATGGGTCGGCCCGCTTTGAACCATCTGTCAGCGCCCCAAGGCCGGCGCTTTGCAGCCGCAACCCATGAGCTGGAGCCTTTCATGCCGTTATACGAGCATGTCGTCATCGCGCGTCAGGACGTCTCCCAAGCGCAAGTCGACACCCTCATCGAAGAAATGCAGACCATCCTCACCGACAATGGCGGAACCGTCGTCAAGACGGAGCCGTGGGGCCTGCGGACGATGCAATACAAAATCCGCAAGAACCGCAAAGGTCATTACACGCTGTTGCAGATCGACGCGCCGGCCGCCGCCGTCGCCGAGATGGAGCGGCAGATGCGCATCAATGAAGACATCTTGCGCTTTATGACTTTGCGCGTCGACGAACACCCGACAAACCCCTCGCCCATCCTTGTCAAACGTGACCGGGACGACCGGCGCGGCGGACGCGGCCGGGATCGCGGCGGGCGCGGCGGAGACCGCGATCGAGGCGACCGCGACCGGGATCGCGGCGACCGGGGCGGAGATCGTGATCGGGGCGATCGCGCCCCTAGAGCCGAAGCAGCGGGAGAGTAATCAATGGCCGCGCGCAGACCTTTTTTCAGACGCAAAAAGACGTGTCCCTTCCTCGGCGATAACGCGCCGAAGATCGACTACAAAGACCCCAAGCTTCTCCAGCGCTACATCTCGGAGCGGGGCAAAATCGTGCCGAGCCGGATCACCGCCGTCTCCGCCAAAAAGCAACGCGAGCTCGCCCGCGCCATCAAGCGCGCCCGGTTCTTGGCGTTGCTGCCCTATGTAGGGGATTGAGATCGATGGACATCATTCTCCTAGAGCGGGTTGGGAAGCTCGGCCATATTGGCGACGTGGTGACCGTGAAAGACGGCTTCGCCCGCAATTATCTGTTGCCGCAGAAGAAAGCGCTGCGGGCGACCGAAGCCAATAAGCAGTACTTTGAAAGTCAGCGCGCTGAGCTTGAGGCTCAGAACGAGGAACGCAAAGGCGCGGCGCAAACGGTCGCTGAGAAAATCGACGGCTCCAGCTACGTGCTGATCCGCCAGGCCGGCGAGACGGGGCAGCTATACGGCTCCGTGTCCTCCCGCGATATCGCAGCGGCGGCCAGCGACAGCGACGTCAACGTGACGCGCGGCCAGATCGTTCTGGACAAGCCGCTGAAGGCCCTCGGCCTCTACGACGTGCGGATCATGTTGCATCCGGAAGTCACGGCGACGGTTCAGGTCAACATCGCCCGCTCCGAAGATGAAGCTGAGCGTCAGGCCCGCGGCGAAGACATCCTCGCCCGGGAAGAAGATCTGGATGACGACGAGGACGCCGTTGAAGACGGCGCGCTCTCAGCGGAAGACGCGCTCGACCCAGAGGCGCTTGCAACCGTCGATCCGGATGCGGAGAGCGCGGAAGCCGAGCCCGAAACCACCGAGAGCTAGGGACCGGTTTCGGCGTTGCGCCGGGAAAAGCCCGACGCGATCAGCAGGTTAGAAAATCAAGTGGCCCCTGGCGCATTTATTGCGCCGGGGGCCATTAACTTTTTTCCCTTATTTGGTATAAGGGGAGCATGGATGGACAACCCGACATAGCGCACACAGAACGGCTTCCGTTTAATCTGGAAGCGGAACAAGCGCTGCTCGGAGCATTGCTCTACGACAATGAACTGCTGTTCAAAGTGAGTTCGTTTCTGGAGCCGGAGCATTTCTACGATCCTGTCCATGGCCGCAT
>JBCDJH010000090.1:0-7551 GCA_038747965.1 Pseudomonadota bacterium | reverse complement strand
TCTTCGGGTTGCCCGAAGACCGCTACAACGAACTCGCCGAAACCGTTGATGTGGTGCTGCACAACGGGGCCGCCGTCCATCTCACCCAACACTACGACCTCATGCGCGGGCCGAATGTGGAAGGCACGCGCACGATGCTGCATTTCGCCGGCCTCGGCCGGATGAAGCCCACGGCCGTGATTTCAACGGTCGGTTTGTTCGACACGCCGGAGCTGGAAGAGCTGTCAGCTATCACCGAAACCGACGGGCCGCGCGATCCAGGCCGGCTGCCCAATGGCTACGCCCAGTCCAAATGGGCGGGCGAGCGCATGGTGGAGATGGCCTTTGCGCTTGGGATCCCCGCCGCCACCTTGCGGGTGGGCCATGTGATTGGTCACGGCGTCAGCGAGGACTTGGCGGGCCGCCTCGCGCAAGCCGGGCTCTACTCCGCCGCGGTGCCGGAAATGGTTAATCCCATCGACTATGTGTCGCCCGGATACGTCGCCTCGGTCATCGTCCATCTGCCTCGCCAGTTGGAGGGCTTTAAGGGCGTCTACCACCTCGCGAACCCGCGGCCGTTCGATGCGGAGGATCTGGCCCTACTCCTGCCCTACTCGCCGAAGGAGATGAAGGTTCTCTCCCATGTGGATTGGCTGATCGAATTGCGCCGGGCGGCGATGGCGGATCCCGATCATCCGCTGGCGCCGGCGCAAGACGCCCTCGACGATCCCACGCGGCCAGGCGAAAAGGGCTATATCCGCCAGATTCTGTCCCGCCCGCGCGTCGATTGCAGCCGGGTCGTCGCCGCCTTAGAGGGAACGGGCGTTGAATGCCCGCCCGCCCGCGACATTCTGATCGAAGTGCTACTCGGTATGCCTGAGATGCGCGAAGCGCTCGGCGAATTCGATTTCGAGACAGCGAAACGGGACTTCCAAGCCGCCCTCTCCACCTAGTTTCACTTTTCGCGCGTATGCGCCCGGCGGCTGTTTTCTAACGAAAGCCGCCGCTTTTCTTTGGCGCGTCTTGCTCCCCTAAAAGGTTAATGCAGCGCCAACTGCAGTTTGGCGTGATCCGCGCTCCAGCGCGGCCTTCGGCTTGCAAAGTCGCCCCCAAGCTCAAAGCCGCAAGGCGCATATTGGGGGACCATCATGATCGTAGATCTCAATTTGGCACAGCTCGACGGAACCAACGGCTTTCGGTTGGACGGCGTCGGCGCGCTCAACAACGCAGGCGGATCCGTCAGCAACGCCGGCGATATCAATGGCGACGGCTTTGACGACATCATTATCGGCGCTGACCTTGCGAAAGGCGACGGGTTCATCCTTGGCGCCGGCGAGGCTTACGTCGTTTACGGTTCAGGGTCTGGCTTCGACGCGAGCATTGACCTTTCCTCTTTAGACGGAACCAACGGTTTCCGCATCGACGGCGTTGGATCTCTCGACCTAGCGGGCTTCTCGGTCAGCGCCGCGGGCGACGTCAACGGCGACGGTGTTGATGACGTCATCATCGGCGCGCCTGGCGCTTCTGGCGACGGCTTCATCGGCGGCGGCGAAAGCTATGTCGTGTTCGGCAACACCAATGGGTTCGGCTCCAGCCTGAACCTTTCTTCCCTCGACGGAACCAACGGCTTTCGCATCGACGGCGAAAGCTTCCTTGACGCCTCCGGCGGTTCTGTCAGCGGCGCCGGCGACGTCAATGGCGACGGCATCGACGATCTCATCATCGGCGCGCGCTTCGCCAACGGCAACGGCCGGATCGACTCCGGCGAAAGCTATGTCGTGTTCGGCACCGATCAGGGCTTCAGCTCCAGCCTTAATCTCACCTCCCTCGACGGAACCAACGGGTTCCGCATCGACGGGATCGATCGCTTCGACAATTCCGGCGTGTCCGTCAGCGGCGCCGGCGACGTCAATGGCGACGGCATCGACGATTTCATCATCGGCGGCGCGCTCGCCAACGCCAATGGCCTGATCGACTCTGGCGAAAGCTACGTTGTGTTCGGTACGGACCAAGGCTTCCCGTCCAGCATTGATCTCGCCAATCTGGATGGCTCAAACGGCTTCCGGGTTGACGGCATTTTCTTGTTCGATAACTCCGGTTTCTCCGTCAGCGGCGCTGGCGACTTCAACGGCGACGGTTTCGACGACATCATCATCGGCGCCCGCTTCGCTGACGCCAATGGCCAACTCGACGCCGGCCAAAGCTACGTGTTGTTCGGCACCGACCAAGGCTTCCCGTCCAGCATTGACCTCATCACGCTCAACGGCTCGAACGGTTTCCGTCTCGACGGCGTCGACGCCTTTGACAATTCAGGCTTCTCAGTAAGCGGCGCCGGCGATGTTAATGGCGACGGCTTTGACGATCTTATCATCGGCGCTCCGGGCGCCGATGGAAATGGCATTGATGCGGGCGAAGCTTACGTTGTGTTTGGAACCGCCGCGCCGATGGGACCGGACTTCGATCTGTCCTCCCTCGACGGCGAAAATGGCTACCGCATCTCCGGCATCGACGGTCTCGACAACGCCGGTCGCTCGGTGAGCGGCGCGGGCGACGTCAATGGCGACGGCATTGACGACCTCATCATCGGCGCACGCTTCGCCGACGGGAACGGCAAACTCGACGCCGGCGAAAGCTATGTGATCTTCGGCGTCAAAAAGAACGATCCGCCCGAAGCGGAAGACGATCACATCTCCATCGGCGAGGACGCAGGCCCCACCAACATCACCCACGACCTGCTCCAAAATGACACAGATCCCGACGGAGATCCCATCACCATCACGGCGATCGACGCCTCCGGCACAACCGATCTCGACGTCAGCCTGGTGAATGGCGAAGTCACGGTAACGCCGGGCGCCTCTTACAATGCGCTCGCCGCCGGCGAGACGGCCACGGAGACCTTCACCTACACCATCACCGATGATGACGGCGAAACCTCCACGGCGACGGCGACGATCACCATCGTCGGCGCCAATGACGGTCCCACGGCCCATGAAGACGCCTTCACCTTCGGCGAAAACGACGGCGCCAACTGGATCACCAACCGCGTGCTCGCGAATGATGTGGACCCGGACAACGGCGCCCATCTGGAGATTGTTGAAATCGACGCCGCCGGCGCCAAGGGCTCCGTGCAACTCGTTAATGGTCAGCTCATCTACGATCCGAGCGGCCAGTTCGAGAACCATCAGGAAGGCGACTTCGAATACGACACCTTCAGCTATGTGGTGTCCGACGGCGAAGGCGGCCGCAGCCGGACGACGGTGACCATCACCATCGAAGGCTCAAACGATGATCCGATGGCGAACCAGGACGGCTCGGCCTTCCACGAGGATGAAGGCGTCCGTGACATCACCGGCGACCTCCTCGCCAATGATTTCGATATCGATGGCGACGCGCTCACAATCACCAATATCGACGCGACGCATATCGGCGGCGATCTGCAGCTCAACAACGGGCAGGTGACGTTCAATCCGAACGGCGCCTACGACTACCTGGCCGAAGGCGAGAGCGTCACCCAAACCTACACCTACACAATCGAAGACGGCTTCGGCGGCTCCGACACGGCGACGTCGTTGCTGGTCATCGAAGGTCGCAACGACGATCCGCATGCGGCGGCTGACATGCTGACCCACAGCGAGGATGAAGGCCCGGTCAATGTGACCTGGCAAATTATGAGCAACGACACGGATGTCGACGCCAGCGACGCGCTCTCCGTCATGTCCGTGGACGCCAGCGGAACCGTCGGCTCCGTCACTATGGAGAACGGCCAGGTCCACTACGACACGAACGGTCAGTACGACCACCTGAAAGCCGGCGAGACGGCGACGGACACCTTCTCCTATACCGTGTCCGACGGCCATGGCGGCCAATCGACGGCGACGGTGGCGGTGACGATCGAGGGCGTGAACGACAGCCCCGTCGCCCAAGACGACATGCTCTCGCTTGGCGAAGACGCAGAGGACGTCGACGTGACCGGACTGTTGCTCGCCAACGACAATGACGTCGATGGAGAGGCGCTGACGGTGACGTCGGTCAACGCAGACGGCCTCAAAGGCGGCCTGGCCCTGGTGAACGGCGCCGTCGTTTACTCGGCGAGCCCGATGTTCCAGGCCCTCGGCGAAGGCGAAACGGCCACGGAGACCTTCACGTATATGGTCGCTGATCCCGCTGGCGAGACCTCTGAAGCGACGGCGACGATCACCATCATAGGCGCCAACGACAACCCGGTCGCCGGCGGCGATATGGCGACGGCGCGCACCGGCGAGACGCTGGTGATCGCAGCGGCTGACCTTCTGGCCAATGACATGGATGTGGAAGGCGACATGCTGACCATCCAATCTGTGTCCGGAGCGGTCAACGGAACTGTCAGCCTTATGGAGAACGGCGACGTCGCCTTTACCCCGGCCGATGGTTTCACTGGCCCGGCCAGCTTCTCCTATACGGTGGTTGACGGAGAAGGCGGCTCGGCAGTCGCCGAGGTCTCGGTCCTTGTCACCGAAACGCCGATCATCGGCACCGATGCAGACGACAATCTGGTCGGCGCCGGGGGCCTTGACGTCATCGAAGGCCGCAGCGGCGACGACGGCCTCTTCGGTATGGAGGGCGACGACACCCTGAACGGCGAAGCCGGCGACGACAGCCTCTATGGCGCAGCGGGCGCGGACCTTTTGGTCGGCAGCAATGGAGACGATGAGATCTTCGGCGGCGAGGGCGATGCGGGCAAAGACACGCTCGACGGCGGCCTTGGCGACGACCTCCTTGTCGCTGGCGCTGGCGACGACACCGTCTTCTCCGGCGAAGGCGACGACAAAGCGCTCGGCGGCGCTGGAAACGACCTGCTCTATGGCGGCGCTGGCGACGATACGCTGATGGGCGAAGCCGGCGACGACACCGCCTATGGCGGCGAAGGCGCCGACGAACTCTATGGCGGCGGCGGGGCGGATATGCTCGACGCCGGCGCCGGCGACGACCTCGTCGCGGCCCAGGACGGCGCCGATTTGGTGCTGGCGGGCGCCGGTAACGACACGGTCTACGCCGGTCAAAACGACAACGCCTCCGACACGCTCGACGGCGGCGACGGCGACGACCTCCTCATCGGCTTTGGCGGCGACGACCTACTTCTGGGCGGGGCGGGCTCCGATAAACTGCATGTCGATGTGGGCGATGACACGCTCGACGGCGGCGCGGACAACGACCTCTTGTTCGGCGGCGCTGGCGACGACCTCGTCGATGGCGGCTCCGGCGATGACGAACTCTCCGGCAACGGAGGGAACGATACGCTGCGCGGCGGCGACGGGAACGACTCCCTCTACGGTCAGTTCGGAGACGATCTCCTCGAAGGCGGCGCCGGAAACGACATCATCTTCGGCGGCGGCGACGCCGGCTCCGATACGCTCAGCGGCGGCGCCGGGAACGATACGCTCTATGGCCTGGATGGAGACGATGTGTTCGTCTTCGGCGCAGGCGACGGCGCGGATCGGATCCAAGACTTCTCCGCTGGCGATATGCTGGATCTCTCCGGCCTCGGAGCGGACTTCGACACGGTGGGCGAGGTGCTCGCGGCCGGCGCGCAAGTGGGCGGCAACGTCGTCTTCACCTTCGGCGCCGATCAACTCACCTTGGTTGGAACCGATCTCAACGATCTTGGCGCCGACGATTTGATGTTTGCGTAAAGCGCCCAGACCTCTGCAAAAGGAAAGGCGGCTCGAAGCGAGCCGCCTTTTTTGTCTTTAAGGGCGCGTTGGACCGAGCAAGCGCGCCCCATGCGATCCGCCGGAGCGCGTCCTCTAACGCGGCGAGCGTTTCGCGAGAATGCGCTGCAGAGTGCGTCGATGCATATTCAGCCGGCGCGCCGTTTCTGAGACGTTGTGGTCACAGAGTTCATAGACCCGCTGAATATGCTCCCAGCGCACCCTGTCCGCGGACATGGGGTTCTCGGGCGGCTCCGGCTTTTCGCCCGGGGGCGCGAGCAGGGCCTTCTCCACGTCGTCCGCGTCCGCCGGCTTCGACAGATAATCGATCGCGCCCGCTTTCACGGCTGCGACCGCTGTTGCGATGTTGCCGTAGCCGGTGAGCATCACGACCCGCGCATCGGCCCGGGCGCTGCGAATGGCCTGAACGATCTCCAGGCCGTCTCCGTCCGCCAGGCGCAGATCGACCACCGCAAAGGCCGGCGGCGTTCGACGAATGGAGGCGCGCGCCTCCTCTAAGCTTTCCGCCAGATCGGGCGTGAAGCCCCGTTTCTCCATGGCGCGTCCAAGCCGCGTGCGAAACGGCATGTCGTCGTCAAGAATGAGAAGGGACCGATCCTGTGGCAGGCCCGCATCCGGTTCCGGCGCTGTCCCGATGACGCTCATCGTTGGTGCTCCGCTGTTTGTCGCTGTTTCCAGTTGGATAAGTAGGGCAATCCTCAAGTATTTCGAGCGCCGCCGCGCTCACGAAGCCGCTAAAGCAGCGCGCCAGCTTCACGCAGCTGTCTCGTCCCCCTCGGACGCTGGGCGCGCTGTCTTCGCTTTTGGCGAGCTTGTCGGCGGGGCTTCGATGGACAAACGGTTCCAAACAATGTCGACCCGTGCGCCGACGGTTGCCGGCGGCGTGCGCGCGGCCCCTTTTGCGTCCTCGCTCGGCCCGTTCAGCCGCAAGCGCGCGCCCGTGCGCTCAAGAAGCGTTTTCGCGATAAAAAAACCGAGACCGAGGCCGCCATATTCGCCTCTCGGGTGTTTGGCGGTATCGCCGCGCAGGCTGGCGCCTCGGGTCGTCACGTAAGGCTCTCCAAGCCGTTGGATGACATCGGCGGAAAAGCCGGGGCCATCGTCCTGCACCGTGATTTGGACTTGGTTTTCATCCCAAAACGCCTGCAGCGTGACCTGGCTTTCGGCGAAATCGACGGCGTTTTCGATGAGGTTGCTGAGCCCGTAAAGCATTTCCGGCTGACGGGCGACAACGGGTTCGCTGGCGCCCGGTCGGCCGGAGGTGCGGATGATGATGCGTGCGCCCTCCCGGTGCGGCGTCGCCGCTTCTTCTAGGAGGCCTTTCAGCGTCATCCGGCCATGGACCAGGTCGCCCTCTTCCCCCCGCGAGGAGAGACGGCCGAGGATCTCGCGGCAGCGCACCGACTGGCTGAGCAGCAGTTGGGCGTCTTCCGCCAGCGGCGATGAGGGGCTCAGCTCCCGCGCCATCTCCTTGGCGACAAGCTGGATCGTGGCGAGTGGCGTGCCGAGTTCATGGGCGGCGGCCGCGGCGAGACCGCCCAACGCTGACAGCCTTTGCTCGCGCGCCAAAACGAGCTGCGTCGCCGCCAACGCGTTCGACATGTCGGCTCGTTCTTGGGCCACCCGCCAAGCGTAGGCGCCGGTGAAGCCGATGCCCAGCACCAAGCTCGCCCAGATGCCGATGAGATAGACCCCCGGCAGCATGAAGCCGTCCGCCCCGGACCCTGACCACGGCAATGGGAAATAGACGAAAGACAAAAGCGTAATGCATGCGAAGGCCAGCCCGCTGAGCGCCAATGTGGCCCGCAAAGACAAGACGCTGGCGGAAATGGTGACAGGTGCGATGAACAGCAGGGTAAACGGG
>JBCDJH010000089.1:0-7587 GCA_038747965.1 Pseudomonadota bacterium | reverse complement strand
TTCAGGCAGACGTCCCGCAACTCATGGGCGCCCCGCAGCATGCAAGGCGTCGTGCCGCAGAGCTGGACGAAGTTGCGGCCCACGGGCGCGAGGTTGAACATGGTGTAGAAGGTCGCGACCTCATAGACCCGGATGTACGGCATGGCGAGTTGCTGCGCGATCGCCTCCATCATCGGGATGGAGATCCACCCCTCCTGCTTTTGCCCCCGCCAAAGAAACGGGATGACGCAGGAAGCCTGGCGGCCTTCCGGAAACTTCTGCATCTGCGCCTCGCACCAGGCGAGGTTCTCCTTCGACCAGGAGAAGCTTTCGGGTTGCTCAGAATGGGGTCTGCGGACGGCCATTGGTTCTATTCCGTGGGTTTGGGCGCGCCCGGCACGGCGGCGTTGCCGCGCTGGTGGGTCGCTTTGAACGTGAAGGCGGTGAGCTTCCACCCATCGCCGCGCCGCGCGAAGGCGTATTCATAGACGCCCCAGACCTCCCAGAAATCGCCGCCTTCAAGGCCCGGCAGCTTGTTCCAGGCGTAGCCGTGGGAGGTCATCTCCGCAACGTCGCCATCGATGTCGATGACGTGATTGCCGCGCAGATGGAAGCTTGTCTTTTCCGCGAAGAGGTTGGCGCGCCAGAAACCGATGAGCTCGTCGGAGGAAATGGTCGTCGGCGGCCCGCCATCGAGGGACGAGAAGTCAATCCGCACTTCATCGTCGAAGTAGCCGCGCGCCGTGTCCCAGTCTTTCGCATCCACCGCCGCGTCGAGCCCATCGGCAATGCTGATGAGAGCCGCGCGGGCCTCCAGAGCCGCCAGACGATCGGCGACATCGTCAGCCCGGGCGGAGGGCGCAAGGGCCGTTGTTAGGACAGCGGCGAGAAGCGCACTGATGAAGAAAAGCGGGCGCTCCGTATGGAGCCACGCCGACAGCCATTTTGAAGATCGCTCTAAATGACACTGCATCTATCCGCGTTGCCTCCGCAGCTCCAGCATGCATGGAGACGCAGCTCCAGCAAATGTGCGCGCGTCAGCCTCGATTTGCTCCAAATCGACTTCCAGAGCGCCCACCCACCAAAAAGCAGTCTTAGACTTCAAGGCTTTAAATAGATCAGTGACTGTTTCATACTCGAGTATGTCCAGCTCTTCTTTGTTAAAGTAGACGGGTCCAAAGAGATAATAATTCTCAACTGGCTCAAGCGCCCTGAAAACGTCGACACTAAATGTCTGCTGGGCTCTTTTACGCCTTTTCTCGAGTAGTTCGGCGTCTGTTGGCGATCTATCATCTTCGTCACTCGGAGGCTTAAGAGTCCATGTTGTAGCCTCCTCATTGAGCATATACTCTAGATAAACCTCTTTACTATCGAAGAGCTTTGTTAGCCCGCTCGAAGCTCTCACAATATTTCGGCACATCCGATTGCGTTCGAGCTGAGCGCGACGATCAACTTTCTCCTCCTGCGCAGACCACAATAAATACGCCTGCGCCGTCGCAGCGAGCGACGCGACTGAGGCGAGGACAATCGCCAAGTACTTCATCAATCAGCCCCCCCAAACGCAACTTGGACGGAAGATACAGCCGCCCATATAATCTGATGTCCCCACTTAAGCGGCCCCAATGGCGTTTCGCAGCGCGCCGAGGCTTTGCTCCACCCTCGACGCTTGCAACACGCCGATTCCGACGAGCGTCGCGATGAGCAGTACGACGAACATTCCGTGGCGGCCGAGGAAACCGGCGCCCGCGTAGCCATGGGCGCCCAGCTGGCCGCGGTAGACGGCCGAGGTGAGCCGGCCGGCGCGCCGGATCTCCGCCAGTTGGGCGCGCATTTGCATCAAGCCCTGATGCACGAGGCGATTGGTGACCAGCCCGGCGAAGCCGACAACGCCGATGAGCGCCGCCGCCATATTCGCGCCGATTATGTCAGCGTTCGAAAAATGAAACGCGGCGACGCCGAATTGAACGATCAGTGTCCAGCGCGTGACGTTGACGCCATAGGCGCGCTCGGCGCGAATGGTCTCAGTCACGTCCAAATACATGGCCTTGAACTGCGCGTCCGCCGTCGGCTCGTCCACTGCGCCGGGCGCCTGTGGGGTCGGCGCCTGTGATGCTGGCGCGGGGGCAGCGCTGTCTTCAAACCGCCTGACGTTGGACGCGCCCCTCACCGGTCAATCTCGCCAAAGACGATGTCGAGCGAGCCGAGAATGGCGGAGACGTCAGCCAGCATGTGGCCTTTGTTGATATGGTCCATCGCCGCGAGATGGGGAAAGCCCGGCGCCCGGATCTTGCAGCGATAGGGTTTGTTTGAGCCGTCGGAGACGAGATAGACGCCGAACTCGCCCTTCGGCGCCTCAACGGCCGCGTAGACTTCGCCGGCCGGCACATGTACGCCTTCCGTATAAAGCTTAAAGTGATGAATAAGGGCCTCCATGGAGCCCTTCATCTCCGCCCGCCGGGGCGGCGCAACTTTGCCGTCCTCCGTCATCACGGGGCCCGCGAGCGTTTCCAGATTGACGAGACACTGGCGCATCAAATCGGTGGAAATGCGCAGCTCCTCAATCCGGCACAGATAGCGGTCGTAGCAGTCGCCGTTCTTGCCGATGGGAATATCGAAATCGAGTTCGTCGTAGCACTCATAGGGCTGCGACTTGCGCAAGTCCCAGGCAAGGCCCGAGCCCCGCACCATGACGCCGGAGAAGCCATAGGCCATCGCCTCTTCTTGGCTAACAACGCCGATATCGACATTGCGCTGCTTGAAGATGCGATTGTCCGTAATCAGCGTCTCGATGTCGTCGATGACTTTCGGGAACTCATCGCAAAACTTTAGCATGTCGTCGATAAGGCCCGGCGGCAGATCCTGATGCACGCCGCCCACGCGGAAATAGGCTGCGTGCAGCCGGCTGCCCGAGACCCGCTCGTAAAACACCATCAGCTTCTCGCGCTCTTCAAATCCCCACAAAGGCGGGGTGAGCGCGCCAACGTCCAGCGCCTGGGTGGTGACGTTCAGGAGATGCGACAGGATACGGCCGATCTCGCAAAACAGCACACGGATGTATTGCGCCCGTTTCGGGACCTCGATGCCGAGAAGCCGCTCCGCCGCGAGGCAAAAGGCGTGCTCCTGATTCATCGGCGCGACGTAGTCGAGGCGATCGAAGTACGGGATCGCCTGCGTGTACGTCTTGTGTTCAATCAGCTTTTCGGTGCCGCGATGAAGCAGGCCGATATGCGGGTCGACGCGCTCCACAACCTCTCCGTCCAGCTCCAGCACCAGGCGCAACACGCCGTGGGCGGCCGGATGCTGCGGGCCGAAATTGATGTTGAAGTTGCGGATCTGCGTCTCGGCCATGGGGGCGCTAACTCTCTTTCGGGGCGAACATCGCCGTCGCTAGGCGTCGTTTTTTGAACCGTCGCCGGCTTTTTCGTCGCCGGGCAGCACGTATTGCGCCCCTTCCCAGGGGCTTATGAAGTCGAAGTTACGGAATTCTTGGGTGAGCTTTACAGGCTCATAGACCACGCGGCGGCGCTCATCGTCGTAGCGCACCTCCACATGGCCGGTGAGCGGGAAGTCTTTCCTGAGCGGATGCCCGTCAAACCCGTAATCCGTCAAGAGACGGCGCAAATCTGGATGCCCGGCAAAGACGACGCCGTAGAGGTCGAAGGCCTCGCGCTCGAACCAGTCAGCGGCGGGAAACACGGTGATGACGCTCGGCGCCGTCGTGTCCTCATCCGCCATGATCTTCACGCGGATGCGCTGGTTCTGATGCATGCTGAGCAAGTGGTAGACGATGTCGAACCGCTTCGCCCTATCGGGGAAATCGACGCCGCAGATATCAATCAGAACGAGAAAGCGACATTGGGGATCGTCGCGCAGGAATTTCAGCACATGGGCGATGCGCTCAGCGTGGGCGGTGAAGGTGAGCTCCCCGTGGGAGAGAGACCAACCGGTGACGTCCTGATCCAGCGCCGCCGCGATATGTTCACCAAGCTCGCGTAGTTCTTCTTCCATTGTCTGTCGCTCGTTGGGCGGACCGCCCCGCGCGGTCCTCGCCTATCGTGTGATCGTGCCTTCGCGGCGGATTTTCTTTTGCAGTTGCAGGATGCCGTAGACCAGCGCTTCGGCGGTCGGCGGGCAGCCGGGGACGTAGATATCGACGGGCACGACGCGGTCGCAGCCGCGCACCACAGCGTAGGAATAGTGATAGTAGCCGCCGCCATTGGCGCAGGAGCCCATGGAGATGACGTAGCGCGGCTCCGGCATCTGGTCGTAGACCTTCCGCAGGGCCGGAGCCATCTTGTTGGTGAGCGTGCCGGCGACGATCATCACGTCGGACTGGCGGGGCGAGGCGCGAGGCGCGAAGCCGAAGCGCTCCAAATCGTAGCGCGGCATCGCCGCTTGCATCATCTCCACCGCGCAGCATGCGAGGCCGAACGTCATCCACATGAGCGAGCCGGTGCGCGCCCAATTGATGACGTCGTCGGCCGCCGCCACGAGGAACCCTTTGTCGGAAAGCTCCGACTGAACCGCGGCGTAAAACGGGTCTTTCGCGGTCGGCGCGAAGCCGCCTTCGACGCCGGCCAGGGCCGCGCCGCCAGCTGCGGGCAGAATCGGATCTGAGCCGTCTACTCCCATTCGAGCGCGCCTTTCTTCCATTCGTAAATGAAGCCGATGGTGAGAATCCCAAGGAAAACCATCATCGCCCAGAAGCCGGCCATGCCGATTTCATCGAACGCCACGGCCCAAGGGAACAAGAACGCCACTTCTAGATCGAAAATGATGAAGAGAATGGCGACCAAGTAGAAGCGAACGTCGAACTTCATCCGCGCGTCGTCGAACGCGTTGAAGCCGCACTCATAGGCGGAGACCTTCTCAGAGTCGGGGTTCGACGGGGCCAGGATCATCGGCGCCACCATGAAGGCGAGGCCCAGTAGAGTCGCCAACGCCAAAAAAATGATGATGGGGAGGTATTCGAGTAGGAAACTGTTCATCGGTCTCGCCTAACTGCGGCGCCGGCGACGCCTCGGGCGGGCCTGCGCCGGGCGGTCACGCTGCGCTGCAACGTCGTTTCTCGGCCGGAAGCTAGGGAGGAACGCGCGCCCGCGCAACGCCTTTCAGACGTGACCTGTCGCCGCCGCATTAGGGCGTCGGCGCGGCCCCGAAATCGCCCTCGCCAAAGTCAGACGGCCAGTCGTCTTCTTCCCAATAAGGCTCGTCCAAAAGCCAGTCGCGCATCGGCTCAGGGACGGACGCGACCGAGAAGTCCGTTTGCGCTTGGGGCGTCGTCGCGAACGCCGCCAGATGCCCCAGCTCCTGCCCGGACAACTCAATCTGATACCCCAGCTCGATCGCTTGCAGCTCGGTCATTGCGTAGGCGCCCGCCCACATGCCGGCGACAAAATCCATGAGATCAGCTTGCTTGGCGTCCTCCGGCGCATCGAGCGGGGGGGCCGCCCGGCCGCCTGCGCCATTCACCGAATGACAGATGACGCAGCCTTTGTTGACGAAGAGCTCCCTCCCCTTCACGGGATCGGCGTTGTGAACAAGAACGATGGGCAGCGAGTCGTCCGAGGCGGGCGCCGCCGCAGCCTCCGATTCGTCGGGCTTTCGCGCCAGAGCGCCGACGCCTACGCCGATGGCCGCAAGCGCGGAGACAGCGGCGAATGCGAAGGCTCCGCGTCTCAACCCAAAAATCGTTTTCATAGCACCTGCCTCCCATTGCTGACGCGCCGGACCGGGCCAAGCAGTCGGTTTACGTCAACATCGTTATACAACGTCAAACGAACGCCCGGCTAGGCGAAAGCCGTCACTCGCCTAAGAATTCCTTCGAATCGGCGCCACCATAGCGTGTGCATGGCTCCACCTGCTATACCCCGTCAGCGCCTTGACGGCCGCAGGGGCCTCACGTACACCTCGCGGCCTCGCTACGGGTGTTTTCGCTGCGGGTGTAGCTCAGTTGGTTAGAGCGCTGGCCTGTCACGCCAGAGGTCGCGGGTTCGAGTCCCGTCACTCGCGCCACCGCCAGATGTCGGCGGCGGCTCGCCAGTTTGTCGGCTTGGCTTATGACCAAATCCCGCTTTGCGTGCGCACCAACTCAACACAACCTTAACGTTAGCCGTCTAGCACGGGCGTATTGGACACCGGTGCGAAACGAGCTCTTATGCCATCCTCCATTCGGCGACGCCTTTCGTCCCTGTCAGGGCCAAAAGCCATTATCCTTTGCTACGTCACCGCCCTGGGCCTCATCTCCGGGCTGACCACGCTCGCCGCGTGGCTCGTCAATCAATCGCTCGTGGTCCAAGACGGCGATTCGGCGCTCATCAACATCAGCGGCCGCCAGCGGATGCTCTCGCAACAGACAGCGCTTTATGCGGAGCAGCTTGTCCATGCGGCGTCGGCTGAGGAGGCGGCCAAGGCTGAGAACGCGCTGAGGACGGCCGCGACACTGATGCGCGCGTCCCACGAGCGCTTAGTGGCGCGCGCCTCTCAGATGAGCGCTCCATTGTACGCCGCCTATTTCGAAGGCGCAGCGCCACTCGACACAAGGGTGCGGTCCTACCTCCGCGACATGGACGCGTTGCTTCAAGATACGCAGAACAGCGTGACCTCAGGCAACGCGAACTTGATCGACGCGCGGCGGACGCCGAAGGCGGGGCTGCTCAACGACCTCGACGCCATCGTCAGCATCTACGAAGCCGAAGCGCAAGCAAAACTGAACGACACGAAGCGTCTGCACACGATCATTGCGATCTCGACGTTGGCGCTTCTTGCCCTAGAGGCGCTCTTTATCTTTCGGCCTTTGGCGCGCAGCATCGAGCGGCGCACGCGCGCCCTCGCCGCCGCCAACGCCCAAATGACCGCGCTCGCCGTAAGCGACACGCTGACAAATCTTCCAAACCGACATGGCTTCGCCGAGCGGCTCAACGCGTTGACGGCGTCCGGCGCCGGGGCGAGCGGTCTCGCCGCCATCATGCAGCTTGATCTCGATCGCTTTAAGAACATCAACGACACGCTCGGCCATCCCGTCGGCGACGCCGTGCTGCGAGAGGTGGGGCTGCGCTTGCGAGCGACGCTTTGCGACCGCTCGACAACGATCGCGCGTCTCGGCGGCGATGAATTCGCTGTCATCGCTGAGGGGTTGGCCTCGCAACAAGAAGCCGCCGACATCGCGACGAAGATTACCAGCGCCATCGCCGAACCAATGGAAGTGGACCAAAAGCACATCCGCACCAACGCCAGCGTCGGCGTCACCCTCTTCCCACAAGATGATTGCGACCCGGAGCAACTTTTGAAGAACGCCGATCTCGCGCTCTATCAAGCCAAGGCGAACGGGCGCGGGACCCATTGTTTCTTCGCGCCCTCCATGAAAGACGACATCGCCCGGCGACGCCACATCGCCGACGAACTTCGCGTGGCCATCACGGAGGACCAGCTCAAGGCGTTCATCCAGCCCATATTCTCCTTGCGGGACGGCTCGCTTACCGGCGCGGAGTGTCTTATCCGCTGGCTGCATCCAGAACGCGGAGTTGTTCCGGCCTCAGAGTTTATTCCCGTCGCCGATGAGTTCCTGATGGCGGCGCAGGTCGATCGCATCATCCTGGACCAGGTGCT
>JBCDJH010000088.1:0-7608 GCA_038747965.1 Pseudomonadota bacterium | reverse complement strand
TGTCGCCCATGACGCGGATATGCTCCGACGTCGGGCCGATGAAGGCGAGGTCGTGATCCTCCAGCACCTGCACGAAGGCGGCGTTCTCGCTCAGAAAGCCGTAGCCGGGTGCACCGCCTCCGCGCCGGTGATCTCGCAGGCGGAGATGATGGCCGGAATGTTCAGGTAGCTGTCTTTCGCCTGGGGCGGTCCGATGCAGACGCTCTCATCGGCGAGGCGCACATGCATAGCGGAGGCGTCGGCCTCGGAGTGAATGGCGACCGTGGACAGGCCCATTTCCTTGCAAGCGCGGTGGGCGCGCAGGGCGATCTCGCCGCGATTGGCGATGAGGACTTTTTCAAACACGCGGGTTCGCCTCGACTGCTGCTTAGACGATGATCATGAGCGGCTCGCCATATTCGACGGGCTGGGAATCGCTCGCTAGAATCTCCTGCACCGTCCCATCGCGCGGCGACGGGATGGGGTTCATCGTCTTCATGGCCTCGACGATCATTATGGTTTGGCCCTTCGCCACCCGATCGCCAACTTTGACGAAGGCGGGCGTGCCGGGAGACGGCGATTGGTAGGCGGTGCCCACCATCGGCGATTTGACGACGCCAGGATGATCCGCCTTAGACTCAACGGCCGCGGCCGGCGCGGCTTCGGCCGCAGGGGCGGCGGCTTCAGGTGCCGCCGCAGGCGCGACGGCCGCCACGGGGGCCGCAGCGACAGGAGCGGCCGCGACGGCCGGCGCCGCCACGGTGGAGCCGCGCGAGACGCGAATTCGGAACTCTTCCCGCTCGATCTCGATTTCGGCGAGGTTGGTCGCCGTCAAAATCGAAGCGATTTCCCGGATCAGTTCCGCATCTGTCGCCGCTGTTGAAGCATCACTCCCGCCGCTTTGTTTTTCTTCATCTTTTTTGCCAGCCATGGAGACCCCCGGAAGACGATGCGGACGCGGTTATCGCGTCAAAATGTAGCCTGTGGTTAGCGGCTCTAAGCCGCAGCTTCAAGCCGTTTTACCGCTTCGATAGCGGCGATATAGCCGTACACGCCTAGACCGGCGATGACACCGTCGCTTGCCAAGCTAACGTAAGAGTTGTGGCGAAACGCTTCTCGCGCCGCGGGATTTGATAGATGTACTTCGATTTTCGGAATTGCCAGGACCCGGAGCGCATCGAGCAGCGCTACCGACGTGTGCGTATAGGCGCCGGCGTTAAGAATGAGCGCACGGGCAGCGTCCGACGCCTCCTGAATCCAATCGACCAGCGTTCCTTCATGGTTGCTCTGACGAAAATCGATGATGGCGCCCGACGCCTGGGCCGCCGCTTCGCACGCCGCTTCTACGTCTTTCAGCGTTTGGTCGCCATAGATGTGGGGCTCACGGCGGCCGAGCGTGTTCAAATTGGGGCCATTGAGAATAAATATGGGTTTCGGCATAGCGGTCTCAGTGCGCATATGGAACGGCGCGCCTTCGCGGCCGCGACTGTGAACGGATCCACCTAATCTATGCAACTTATTGTTAACGGGACCGAAAGCCGGTTTGACGCGCCGCTCAATGTGGCGGGCCTCCTGGAGAGCCTGAGCCTGGAGCCCCGCAAAATCGCCGTTGAGTTGAATTTGGAGATCGTCCCACGATCGACCTATAGCGAGCGTCAACTGCAGGACGGCGATCGCATCGAAATCGTTCAATTCGTCGGAGGAGGCTGACCGTGGCGGAAGATGACGGCTTCACAATCGCGGGGCGGCGCTTTCAGTCTCGGCTGATTGTCGGCACCGGGAAGTATGAAACCTACGCCCAGAACGCCGACGCGGCGGCGGCGGCCGGGGCGGAGATGGTCACCGTGGCCGTGCGGCGCGTGAACCTGACCGATCGCGACAAGCCGATGCTGGTCGATTTCCTCGATCCTGAGACCTACACATATCTGCCGAACACCGCCGGATGCTTCACCGCGGAAGACGCGATCCGCACCTTGCGGCTTGCGCGCGAGGCTGGCGGCTGGTCGCTCGTGAAGCTGGAGGTCCTGTCCGACAAGAAGACGCTCTATCCGGACATGGAAGAAACGCTGCGCGCCGCCAAGCTGCTGATCGAGGACGGGTTCGAGGTGATGGTGTATTGCACCGACGATCCGGTGTTCGCGCGCAAGCTGGAAGATGTCGGCTGCTGCGCGATCATGCCCCTCGGCGCGCCCATCGGATCCGGCCTCGGCGTTCAGAACCCGGTGAACATACGGCTTATCGTCGAGCAGGCGCGCGTTCCGGTGATCGTCGACGCCGGCGTTGGCACGGCGTCCGACGCCGCGATTGCGATGGAGCTTGGATGCGACGGCGTGCTGATGAACACGGCGATCGCGGAGGCGAAAGATCCGATCCGTATGGCGCGGGCCATGAAGCACGCCGTCATCGCCGGGCGTGACGCCTATCTTGCGGGCCGGATGCCGAAGAAGCGATACGCCGATCCCTCATCGCCGCTGTCGGGTCTTATCTAGGACGCGGCGGATCTCCCTAACCGTCAGATCCGGCGCCGACCAGCTCGTTGAACTTCGCTTCGTTCCAGCCCGGGATAACCTCACCGTCGACGATAAAGGTCGGCGTGCCGGTGATGCCGACCAACGTCGCCAGTTCTGAGTTGCGGTCGAGAGCGGCGTTCAGCTCTGGCGATTTCATCTCCTTCCGCAAGGCGGCGACGTCGAGCCCTACGTCTTCGGCAATGCGATCAATACGTTTCGGCGTGAGCTTGCCAGCCGCGCGCATCATGGCTGCGTGAAACTCCACGTAACGGTTTTGTTCGCGCGCGGCGAGGGACGCTTTGGCGGCTTCGCGCGATTCCTCAGTGACGATGGGAAGCTCTTTGAAGATCACGCGGACCGTCGGGTCCTTGTCCAAAAGAGCCATCACAGCGCCCGTTGCGCGTTTGCAGTAACCGCAGTGGTAGTCGAAGAACTCAACGACCGTGACGCGCGCCTCTTCGGCTGAAGCGCCTGCGGCGAAGCCGCCCTCAACGCTCTCAAGCTTGGAAAGATTGTCGACGACGCTGGTCTTGAGGCGTTCTTCTTCCGCCGCCTGGCGCTTGGAGACAGCGGCCTGGACGGCGCTGAAAACGACGTCTGGATTCTCTTCGATGTATTGGCCGATAAGCGCTTCGATTTCGGCGCGTTGCGCCTCATTGAAGCCATTGTCCGCGGCCGATGCGCCGAAAGTCGCCGCTCCCGCAATGGCGGCCCCAAGCGCAACGCCGCCTCCGGCAATCCAGTTCGCCCGTCTCATGTCCGTCTCCTGACTCTCACTCCGCCAGATCGGTAGGGTCCGCCTCGCAACCCGTCGATCGTCGCGCCGTCACTGTTTGCGGGAAAGTATCAAAGAATTATTGCTGCACTGCAACGGCGCGGGTCGCCTCGGCGCGATCATCAGCCCGTGCTCACTGAAAATGACGGGGCCGACCCACGCCGACGGCGTTGCTGTTGACGCAGCTCGCGCTCGCTCGGCGTCGTTAAGCTCATGCTGTCGATGGCGCTGCGCCACTCGGGCGTGTTTGGCGTGAGCCCCGCTTTAGCGCGCCGCGCGAAGGTGAACGCCTCTCTCCGCGCCCCGATCGCGAAATAGCGCTCGGCGGTCGCGAGGTTCGCCATGGGCTCATTGTCCAAGAAGCCATAAGCGTTCGCCATTTCGAACCACGCAAAGCTGTTCTTGGGCTCCGACTGGGTCGCAAGCTTCAGATGCTGCAGCGACTTTTCAGCGTTCGCCACGCTCTCCGTCGCAAGGTAGGCGCGCGCTACATTCACATGCAGCAACGCAACGCTCGGCTTCAGTTCAACCGATTTCGCGTGGGGCGCGATGGCGTCCGCCACGCGGCCATGCTCGAACAGCATTTGCCCTTTCAGCTCATGGAAGAACGGGTTTTCGGGCTCCTCGGCGATGAGGTCGTTGACGCCTTCAAGCGCCCTGTCGATGTCCGGCGTCAGATAGTAGGCGATGGTGCGCGCGTAACGCGCCGGCTGTGATTGATCGTCGTGGGGATAAGCCCGGAAGGTGCTGTAGGGCGACGTCAAAAAGCCCTGGATCTTCGCCCTCGCCATATCGAAGCGATGTTGTTCCTCCGGCGTGTCCTTCGCTTCGCGATAGGGTGAACTCTGGATCCGGCGCTTCAGCGACTCAATCCGCTGACCGGGGAGGGGGTGGGTCACCGTATAGGGGTTAATCCGCCGACCGCTGAACGCAAGATCATCACGCAGCTTGTCGAAGAACTCGTAAAGCCCAACGCCGGATTGCTGCGTTGCGTCTAGGAACGTGATCGCCGCTTGGTCGGCTGAGGCCTCCTGGGAGCGGCTATATTTCAAGAATGTCCGCTCGGCCGCTGTTTGGCCGCCGGCGATGATGCCGATGCCGGCTTCCGGGGCGCCGGCCAAAACCGCCGCAAGACCGAGGCCCATGGTGAGCAGGATCGGCCGCGTCGCCGCCGCAATCGCTTCGTCGGAGCGCGCCAGATGCCCGCCCGACATATGCCCGGTCTCGTGGGCAATCACGCCGATCACCTGGTTGGGCGTGTCCGCTTGGGCGAGCAGCCCGGTGAACACGTACATGTTCAAGCCGTTCGCGACGAAGGCGTTGATGCTGGGATCAGCGATCAGATGAATGCCGACATTGCTGGGCGGCAGTCCGGCAGCCGAGAAAATCGGATCGGAGTAGTCGCGGATGAGGGCTTCGATCTCGGCGTCGCGGATGATGCTTTGAGCCTGGGCCGCTCCGGTCCCGCTGACGCAAGCGAGCAGCGCCGCAATGAAAGCCGCGAGCCGCCTTACGCCGTTTGAGACCAGATCCGCGCTGTTCGCCATCATGCCTCCTTCAACGGACCGGGGCCGTTATTCCGGCGGCTCCATTCCTTCAAGCTCGAACACTACGCGCTGGCGATTGCAGAAATAAGGCGCAGCGGCGCCTGTCGCGCAGATGTGATGCGCGCGCGCCGCTACGCCTTAACCATCGCGGCCCAGGGCCCGCTGCCACCAGCCGCTGCGAGCCTTCTTCGGCTTAGCCGGCGGCGCTTCGGGCGCCGGCTCTGGACTTGAGGACACTGCGGCGAGTTCAGGTTCGCTTTCGAGCGCCGGCTCTTCAGCGGGGGTGGGAGGCTCCGCCGGTTCTGGATCCTCCACCGCTACGGTCTCTTCACCCGGGGCGTCAGCGACATCCAAGGGCGCGCCAGGGTCCGCAGCCTCCGCATCCGCGGCTTCGACAGCCGGAGCGTCGTCCGCGTCAGGGGCCTCGGCGTTCGCCGCGTCGGCGGTATCTCCAACAGCGTCCGCGTCGGCCGACTGGCCGTCTTGGTCCGCCGTAGATTGCTCGGGCTGATCGCCGTCTCTCCGGCGGTTGCGGCGACCGCCTCGGCGGCCCCGCCGCCGCCGTTTCCGGCCGCCGTTTTCGTCGTCGTCATCCTCGCCGCTGTCAGCGGACCTGTCGGCGCGGCGCCCATCGTCCTCATCGCTGGAGGCGGCCTCATCGCGGGACGATGCGTCTCGGCCTTCGGTATCCTCACCGCTGGAGCGACGCCGCCGACGTCTACGACGGCGCCGGCCGCCATCTTCGTCTTCCTCGCCGCTCCGGGCTTCGGGCTCCGGCCGCTCCGCCGGGCTGCTCTCAGTTGTTTCAGCCACCTCCTCGATGGGATCGTCCGACCAGGTGTGGTCCGGCCGCACCGCCGCCACTTGGCGCTCCGGCGCAGGCGCGCCGCGGCGGTCGATCGCAAATGAGTCGCCGACAAGCGTGTTGTCGCTCTTCACTTCGGTCTGCACGCCGTAGTTGGCCTCAATCTCGGTCAGGCGATGACGCTGATTGTTCAGGAGATAAAACGCGACGCCCTCGGTCGCCGTCGCGGTCACCACGGCGGCGCTTCCCTTTAGCGCCTCCTCCTCGATAGCGCGCAGCACCCGCTGGGCCGCCGCCTCAACCGAGCGAATGACGCCGGCGCCGAGGCAGTGGGGGCAGACCTGCGTCGTTCCTTCGGCAAGATTCGAGCGACGCCGCTGGCGCGACATCTCAAGCAAACCGAAACCGGAAATGCGTCCCACCTGAATGCGCGCGCGGTCGCCCTTCAACTGATCTTTGAAGCGCTTCTCGACGGCCCGGTTGTTCCGGGACTCTTCCATGTCGATGAAATCGATGACGATGAGGCCCGCCAGGTCTCTCAGCCGGCACTGCCGAGCGATCGCCTCGGCGGCCTCCAGATTGGTGCGCAGCGCCGTCTGCTCGATGTTGCGCTCGCGAGTGGCCTTGCCTGAGTTCACGTCGATGGCCACCAGCGCTTCGGTCTGGTTGATGACGATGTAACCGCCGGACTTCAGCCGCACCTCGGGCGAGAACATGGTGTCGAGCTGGGCTTCCACCTTATAGCGCTGAAAAATCGGCGCGCGGTCCTTGTAGGGCTGCACATGCTTCGCGTGGCTTGGCATCAGCATCCGCATGAAGTCCTTGGCTTCGCGGTAGCCGGCCTCGCCTTGGACCTGGATGGATTCAATATCCTTGTCGTACAGATCGCGGATGCAGCGCTTAATCAGGCTCGCTTCTTCATAGATCAGCGTCGGCGCGATCGACTTCAGGGTCAGGTCTCGGATCGTCTCCCAAAGCCTTAGAAGATATTCGTAATCCCGTTTGATCTCAGTCTTTGATCGCTTGGCGCCAGCGGTGCGGATGATAAGCCCGATGCCGGCCGGGACTTCCAGCTCATTGACGACAGACCGCAGGCGGCGCCGGTCGGAGCCATTGGCGATCTTCCGCGAGATGCCGCCGCCGCGGGCGGTGTTGGGCATCAAAACGCAGTAACGGCCGGCGAGCGACAAGTAGGTCGTGAGCGCCGCGCCCTTGTTGCCACGCTCCTCCTTCACCGCCTGAACGAGCAGGATCTGACGCCGCTTGATGACCTCTTGGATTTTGTAATGCCGCAACAGCTTGTTGCGGGCCCGGCGCGCGTCTTCGTAGCGCTGACGCAACTCGGCGACCGTGGCTTCGGACGCCTCCGGCTCGTTGTCATCGTCCGAACCGTCGTCCGCGTCTGGATCGGTTGGCGCCTCCGTCTCCTCATCCTCATCAGGATTGCGGGCTTCCACCTCTTCAACGTCGACGCCTGGATCGGTGGGCGTTTCCGCTTCGTCATCCACCGGCGCTTCGTCGCCGCTTAAGGGCGCGTCCTCAGACGCATCGAGGGCGGGCGCGTCGCTAAGCGGCTCATCCGCGGTGCTCGTCTCGTCTTCTGCGCCTTCGTCATAGGTTTTAGAAACGCTTGGCGGGTCGATAGAGCGGGCCGCGAGGTTCTTGGGCGGCGATCCGGCGCCATCCTCAGGTTCGGGATCGGGTTCCGGATCATCGTTTTCAGCCGAGGCGGCTTCGTCGACGTCGCTCTCCGCCGCAAGCGGCCCGTCGTCCAACCCGGCGGAGGCCGCGTCAGCCTCGTCCGTCTCGGCGTCCAGCGAGGCCTCCTCGGCCACATCTTGATCCGCCGCATCAACCGTTTCCGCTAACGCGTCGTCGGCGTTATCGGGCTCGCCGTCCTCGTCTTCGTCCCCCAGGTCCGAGGACGCGTCGACGGCTTCCGCATCGTCGTCGGCGTCGTCGACGGAGCCACGCGCCTCGGCGGGCTCGCCC
>JBCDJH010000087.1:0-7615 GCA_038747965.1 Pseudomonadota bacterium | reverse complement strand
GCCGAGGACGCGCGGGCCGGCCAAGAAGCCGTCTCCGCAAACCGCTACGCCGTCGTCAGCGGCGAGCGCCGGGCCTTCCGGGTTGTCGAAACGCCGCTTCGCGCCGGCGCCTCTTCGGCATTCGCCGGGGCGGCGCTCGACATTACCGAGGCCGATGAAGCTAAGCTCTCGTTGAAGCGGCATGTGCAGGCCTACAACGAGACGCTGAACCACTTGCCCTCGGCCGTCGCCATCTTCGGCCCGCGCGGCGAGCTGATTTATCACAACACCGCCTTTGTCTCGCTCTGGGGTTTGCTTCCCGCCGACCTTGATAGCAAGCCGGGGCACGGGGAGATCTTGGACGTCCTGAGGGACCGCGGCGCGCTTCCCCAGCAAGAGGATTACGGCGCTTGGAAGGGCGATCAGCTGGCGATCTACTCGGAAGGTCTCGACTTAGAGGGCGCGCCGGACGAGTTATGGAATTTGCCTGACGGGCGCACCTTGCAAGTCACCCGACAGCGCCACCCCTTTGGCGGGGTGCTGATGGTGTTCGACGACATCACGGACGAGCTGCGCCTCAAGACAAAGTACAACACGTTGATAAGCGTTCAGCATGCGACGCTCAACAAGCTTGCCGAAGGCGTCGCCGTGTTCGCCTCCGACGGTAAGCTGAAGCTGCACAACGAGGCCTTTACGCGGCTTTGGGATGTGCCCGTCGATCTCTTGCGGCAACGGCCCCATCTCGATCAACTTGTGGAGGCGATGGACCGCGAAGTTGAGAACGGGGCCGATCATTGGCGCCGCTTGTCAGAACGCATCACGTCTCTTAGCGACGATCACCGTACGCCGCTTTCTGACGGCGAGATCGAGCGCCGCGACGGCAAAACCTATCTCTACGCGACGGAGCCTTTGCCGGATGGCGCGACGCTGGTCTCCTTCTTGAACGTCACGGATTCCAAAACGCGCGAGAAGGCTCTGGAGCAACGCAACCAAGCTCTGCAGGACGCAGATGCGCAAAAGTCCGCCTTCGTCGGTCACGTTTCTTACCAATTGCGCAACCCGCTCAACACCATCATCGGCTTCAGCGAGTTGCTGGAGAGCGAGATGTTCGGTCCGCTCAACGAGCGCCAGCGCGAGTACGCAAGCGGTGTGCTGACGGCCTCCCATCAGCTTCTGGATCTCATCAACGACATCATTGATTTGGCGGCGATCGACGCGGGCCGGATGACGCTCGATCTTGGCGACGTGGATGTGGAGGAGCTGCTAAAAGGCGCCATGAGCCTTGCGGCGTTGAAAGCGCAGGACACGGAAATCGCTTTGACGCTTGATTGCGGCGACGATGTCGGCGTCATCCGCGCGGACGAAGTCCGGCTGAAGCAGGTTCTCTTCAATCTCCTCTCCAACGCTTTCGCCTATACGACGCCGGGCGGCGCTGTGACGCTGGGGGCGGAGCGGCTTGGCCAAGAGGTGCGCGTTTGGGTGAGCGATACCGGCTGCGGTATCGATCCGCGCAGTCAAGCGCGGGCGTTCGATCGCTTTGAGGGCGGCGGAACGGCCGCCGGCGCGGGGCTCGGTCTTGCGCTCGTTCGCAGCTTTGTTGAGTTGCATGGCGGGTGGGTCGCCCTCAAATCGGCCCCGGATCGGGGGACAACCGTCGTCTGCCATCTGCCTGAGAATGCGTCTTGCCTGACCGCGCCAGAGCTGACCCTTGCGGGCGAGACGGTTATGGTCGGCGCGCCGGCGGCCGAATAGAGGGCGCCTTCGTTGCTGCGCCTTTTCGTTGCGCTGCGCCCGCCGGATGCGATTTGCGATCAATTGATGGATTTGCAGGCGGGCCTCGCCGGCGCGGCGTGGCGGCCGTTCGACGCATTTCACCTCACCCTTCGCTTTATCGGCGAGATTGATGTTGCGGCCGCCAATGATGTGGCCGCCGCCCTCGAAGGCGTTCGCGCGCCTCAATTTTCCATGAGTTTGGAGGGGGGCGGCCATTTCGGCGACCGCAAACCGCGTGCGGTTTGGGCGGGGGCTACGCCGTCTACTGAGCTTGCGCATCTTCAAGCGAAGATCGAGCGGGCGGTGCAGCAGGCCGGACAGCCGCCCGAGCGGCGCCAGTTCACGCCTCACGTCACGCTCGCATATTTGAAGGGCGCAAGCGCGCCGGATGTGGCGGCCTACCTCGCCGCCTATCCGCTGCCCCGGACCCAACCTTTCCAGGTTTCGCACTTTTCTTTGATGTCGAGCCATCGAGGGCGCGATGAAAGCGCGTATGCGGAGGAAGCTCGCTATCCGCTGATAGCGACGGGGCGGTCAGATGCGCCAGGCGGCGTGGATCGCGGCGATGCCGCCTGAGAGATTCCGGTGGCTGACGCGCGCCAAACCGGCCGCCTCGATCCGCTGCGAGAAAGCCGTTTGGTCCGGAAAGCGCCGGATGCTTTCCACGAGATATTGGTAGGCGGACTGATCGCCGGCGACCGTCGCTCCGATCCGCGGGATCACGTGAAACGAAAACGCGTCATAGAGGGCGGACAGCGCTTCGGTTGTGGGGTGTGAAAACTCCAAGCACATGAAGCGTCCGCCTGGCTTCAGGACGCGCCGCGCTTCGCGCAGCGCCGCATCGATGTCGGTGACGTTGCGAATGCCGAAGGCGATTGTGTAGGCGTCAAACGCGGCGCTCGGCAGAGGGAGGCGCTCAGCGTCTCCACAGACAAACTGTATCGGCTGCGCGGCGAGCGCCGGCCGGCCCCGGCCCGCGCGCATCATGGCGGCGTTGATGTCGCAAATCACCGCCTCGCCGCCCTTTGGGGGCGCAGAACGGCCACCCTGACTCCGCTTCACGAAGCGCAGCGCCACATCGCCCGTGCCGCCTGCGACGTCCAGCAGGCGTTGCCCCGGCCTGGGCGCGAGCCAATCAATCAGCGCGTCCTTCCAGATGCGGTGAACCCCGCCTGACATCAAATCGTTCATCAGGTCGTAGCGATCCGCCACGGAATCAAAGACGCCGCGCACCAGGCCTTTCTTTTCCTGGGCTGGCACGTCGCGAAAGCCGAAGGACGCCGCGGCGTCTTCTGAAGATTGTTCCTTCTCCATACTGCTAAGCATTACCGGTTTGTTCCAATCGAACCAATGAGACGCTTTGTTCAAGTTGTCTCCCTTGACGGAGGTCGGCGCCCTTTGGCACGGTAACGGTCTGAATTTCCTTCGCTTTTACGAGCGTCGCCG
Source organism: Pseudomonadota bacterium (assembly GCA_038747965.1). Classification (GTDB taxonomy): domain Bacteria; phylum Pseudomonadota; class Alphaproteobacteria; order Caulobacterales; family Parvularculaceae; genus JBCDJH01. Next base: position 4,417 of record JBCDJH010000087.1, on the reverse strand, counting down.
CTATCGGCGCTGGTTTAAAGGGGCGCTTATGATCAAGTCGGAACTCATCGCGCGTCTCGCTGAGGAGAACCCGCATCTCTACCAACGGGATGTCGAACGCATCGTCAGCACCATTTTCGACGAAATCAGCGGGGCGCTTGCTCGGGGCGACCGGGTTGAGCTGCGGGGCTTCGGTGCCTTTTCCGTCAAACACAGGCCCGCGCGGGTGGGCCGTAACCCCCGCACGGGCGACGCGGTCCAGGTGGAAGAAAAGTTCGTTCCCTTCTTCAAATCAGGTAAGGAAATGAGAGAGCGGCTCAACCGCCGCGCAAACGAAGACTAAGGCGCGCTCCAGCTGCGGGCGAGGGCGCGCAAAGGGAGATCGGAATGCGTCTTCGCACTTGGTTGATTACGCTGCCTTTGCTTGCTCTCGGCGTTTGGTTCACCCTCGCCAATTCGGTGCCGACGCGGCTTAGTTTTGACGCAACCTCCGCCGACAACCCAGCGTTCTCACTCACGGCGCCGCTTTTCGTTTGGCTCCTCGCCAGCCTTTTCCTGGGCTTTTTTATCGGGTCGGCCGCCATGTGGTTCAGTGCGGGCGGCGTTCGCAAGAAAGCGCGCAGCCGGGCCCGCGAGGTGAAGCAGTTGAAAAAACAGGCGGAGAACATGCAGATGTCGCCGCGGCCTTCATTCTCGTTGCTGCGGCTCACGGGGTCGCGCTAAGCGGCCTGTGGATAAATCTGTGAATAGTGGGATAACTGCCGGGTGATCTCTACGCATCGTTGAGGCCGCCGACAGAAATCGCTTCATGCGAGAAACGCCCTTCATCAAAATATGCGGCGTGAAGACGCCGGAAATGGCGCTGGCGGCCGCCGAGGCGGGCGCGACCCATGTCGGGCTCGTGTTTTTTCCGCCGAGCCCAAGGGCTCTCGATGTCCCTGCCGCTCAGAGGATCGCTTCGGCGCTCGTGGGCGGCGCGGCCGTCGTGGCGCTCCTGGTGGATGGCGACGACGCGGCGATTGACGCCGTAAAGGCTGCGGTTGCGCCCGATTATCTGCAGTTGCACGGGCAGGAGACCCCCGCGCGGGCGAGGGACGTGCGCCGCCAGGCCGCCACGCCCATCATCAAGGCTGTCGGAGTGGCGACGCCGGCGGACGTCGCTGCAGCCCAAGCCGCCTTTGCGGACGTCGATTTGCTATTGTTTGACGCAAAGCCGCCGCCCGGCGCCTCGCGGCCCGGCGGGCATGGCGCGCCGTTCGACTGGTCGGCGCTGGCGGGGGCCGCGGCGGCCCCGCCCTGGGCGTTGTCCGGCGGGCTGACGCCCGAAACTGTCGCAGATGCGGCCGCCAGGGCCGCGCGTATCCCAGGCTTTCGGGGGGTCGACGTCTCCTCCGGCGTTGAGGCCGCCCGCGGCAAAAAAGACGCAGGCCTTGTGCGCGCCTTTGTGGAGGCGGCGCAGAGCGGTATTCAGGGCGTCTGAGCCCCCGTTCTATCGGCGGCGCAACCAGGAGAAGCTAAAGTGGCCGAAGGCTTTGACGCGGAGCGACCGAACTCATATCGCGGCGGCCCGAACAGCGAGGGGCGCTTCGGCCCCTTTGGCGGCCGCTTTGTGGCTGAGACCCTCATGCCCCTCGTTCTGGACCTCCAGCGCGCCTATGCGGAGGCCAAAGCAGATCCAGCCTTTCAAGCCGAGGTCGATGAGTATCTGAAGCACTATGTGGGCCGGCCGAGCCCACTCTACTTCGCTGAACGTTTGACGGAGCACGCGCGGGCGTCGGCCGAGAAGGGGCGGGGGGCGAAGATTTATCTGAAGCGCGACGAGCTGAACCATACCGGCGCGCACAAAATCAACAATTGCGTTGGTCAGATCCTTTTGGCCAAGCGCATGGGCAAAAAACGGATCATTGCTGAAACCGGCGCGGGCCAACACGGCGTCGCCACAGCCACCGTTTGCGCCCGGTTCGGCTTGCCGGCGATCATTTATATGGGCGCTGAGGATGCGGAGCGGCAGGAGCCAAACCTATTCCGCATGCGTCTTCTGGGCGCGGAGGTTCGCCAAGTCGAAACAGGCGGGCGAACCTTGAAGGACGCCATGAACGAAGCGCTGAGAGACTGGGTGACGAATGTCGATGACACCTACTATCTCATCGGCACGGCCGCAGGGCCCCATCCCTACCCCGCCATGGTTCGCGATTTTCAGTCGGTGATCGGCGCGGAAGCGCGCGAGCAAATCCTAGAGCGCGAGGGGCGCTTGCCAAACGCGATCGTCGCTTGCGTCGGCGGCGGGTCCAACGCTTTGGGTCTGTTCCATGCGTTTTTGGACGATCCTGATACAGAGATTTTCGGCGTTGAAGCCGGCGGCCTCGGGTTGGACGGCGACGCGCATTCGGCTTCCCTTTCCGCCGGCAAGCCCGGCGTTCTCCATGGGAATCGGACATATCTGCTCCAGGATGGGGATGGCCAAATCCTGGAGGGGCACTCTATTTCCGCCGGCCTCGATTATCCTGGCGTTGGGCCTGAACACGCCTGGCTCAAAGAAACGGGGCGCGCGACTTATGTGGCGGAGGGAGATGACGCTGCGCTCGCCGCTTTCCAACTTTGCGCGCGCCTTGAAGGCATCATTCCAGCGCTAGAGCCCTCCCATGCGCTCGCCTTCGCCCTCAAGAAAGCGGCGGAGATGGACCGCGATCACATCTTGATCCTGAACATGTGCGGGCGGGGCGATAAAGACATTTTCTCCGTCGCCCGGGCGCTCGGGGGCGACGACGCGGCGCTGCGTCCTGAGGCGTTCTAAGGGCGTCTTGGCCGCGTAGGGGTTAGGGGGCGACCATTACATGCTCCGCATAGGCGGGGCGTTCCGTTAGCCGGCGATAATAGGCTTCGAGCTTCGGCGTCGGCGCCCGGTCGATCTCCATTCCAAAGTATCGGTACAGGAAGGTTCCAATCGCGATGTCCGCGAAGCTGAAAGCTTCGCCCGCGAGGTAGGGGCCGTCGTCAAGACGCGCGTCGAGCAGTTTCGCCGGGCCTTTCACCTCCTCCAATGCGGCGGTGATGGCGGCGTCGTCCCGTTTTTCCGGGGGCGTGCGGACGAGCCCGAGGAACACAACGATGAACGGCGGCAAAAAAGTCGAACGCATCCATTCCGCCCACATATCGAGCGGCGCGCGCGCCTTCGGATCGCGCGGCCAGAACGCGTCGTCGCCGTAAGCCGCCCCCAAGTAGCGAAGGATCGCGGGGCATTCCCACATGGTCAGCCCGTTTTCTTGAAGAACCGGAATAAGACCGTTCGGGTTCATGGCGCGGAAGGCGGGGGTGTCGAGCCCGCCATAGGTCAAACCCACATCGATCCGCTCGGCTTCAAGGCCAAGCTCCGCCAAGGCCCACATGACCGCTTGAACGTTTGAGGATGTGGCCCGTCCCCAGACTTTTCGTTCTGACAATTCTCGATCCTCCGGTATGTTCCAGCCAAGAAGCCGGCGTGCGGACCCGTCATCGCGCGGCCTCCCCGTTTCCGCAAGCATTAGGGAAGACATCATGGCCAACGAAACGCTGCTGAAGATCGCGCAAGAGCTTGTGGCGGGGTGCCGTGAGGGGCGCGAGGCTGAGGGGCTCGGCAAGCTCTACGCCGAGGACGCCGTGTCGGTGGAAGCGGCGCCGATGCCAGGTTCAGACTCCGCTGAAACGAAAGGGCTTGAGGGCATTCTTGGGAAGCATGCATGGTGGGAGTCCGCGATGGAGGTGCATGAAGCCACCGTTGACGGGCCGTTTCTCCATGGCGATGACAAGTTCGCGGTGCTTTTTGGCATGGACGTGACCGACAAGCAGTCTGGCAAGCGCTCCAAGATGCGCGAAGTCGCTCTGTATACGGTTAAGGACGAGAAGATCGTCCGCGAAGAGTTTTTCTACCCCTACTAGGCGCGCCCATGTCCCGGCTTTCAGCCTGCTTCGAGGCGCTGGCGGATGAGGGCCGGGCGGCCTTCGTTCCGTTCATCATGGCCGGCGATCCGTCCGAGGCGGCGTCGTTCGATATATTTTCGGGCCTCCCAAGCTGCGGCGCTGACATTATTGAGCTGGGCGTCGCCTTCACTGATCCGGCGGCCGATGGGCCAGTGATCCAGGAGGCGGGACGCCGCGCGCTTGACGCCGGCCAAACGCTCGCCCGCACCCTCGCCATGGTAGAACGGTTTCGAGCGAGCGGCGCTGAGACGCCGATTGTCCTGATGGGTTACCTCAATCCGATAGAGGCCTACGGTCTTGCTGGCTTTGCGGCGGACGCGGCGCGCGCCGGCGTGGACGGCGTGATCGTCGTCGACGCGCCGCCGGAGGAGGATGGGCCTTTGAGAACAGCGCTCGGCGCCGCCGGGCTGGACTTTATTCGCCTCGCCACTCCCACTAGCGACGAAGTTCGCATGAAGAGGCTGGCCGACGGCGCCTCCGG
>JBCDJH010000086.1:0-7621 GCA_038747965.1 Pseudomonadota bacterium | reverse complement strand
TGCTCGGCGTTTAAGCCTTGCAGATAGTCGGGTTCGGCCGCGACGTCGCCGTTCGGCCCCCTCGAGGCGGCTTGCGCGCTCAGCGGCGCGTCCGCTTCGTTTGACGTCGGGGGCGAGAGAGGGGAGAGCAAATCGGGCGTTTCGGGGTCTCGGATGGTCATGGCGTTGGCTTGGCGCTCCATTGTGGCGGCGAGGAGGCGACGCGGGGCCCGCCCAAGCCCCTTTCGCCCCCGCCGATCAGCGATGCTCCTCTATATACGCATCGAGCAGCGCCTTATTGTAGGCCGCAAGGGCGCGTCGGTGCGACAGATATCCAATGATGCGCGGATTCTCCGCGCTTTCGACAACCGGCAAGCCGTCCTCGCTCAACTCGCTCATCTGGGCGAGCGCTGTTTCTAATGTCGCGGCCGCGGTGGTGCGGGGCGCATCCTCTGGCAAAGGCTCGTCGCCCTCAGGCATCGCCGTCATCAAATCGCGCACGCGCAGCGTCTGGAGGATGACCCCTTGCGGCCCCTCGCTGAGATCGTAGCCGCGATCGGCGAGTTGGGCGTGAAAGTAACTCCGGTGGTCGAAGCCCGCCTGGGTCAGCCAGCGCGCGACGGACACCGCCACCAAAAGCGCGATGGTCATCTGATATTCGCCCGTCAGCTCGAAGACGATGAGCGTCGTGGAGATCGGCGCCCCCAGCACGGCGCCTGAAACGGCGCCCATGCCGACCATTGCGTAGAAGCCCGCGCCCGCGGTCTCGAACGGCGCGACGCCAGCGAGCGCCAACCCGAACGCGCCGCCCAGCATCGCGCCCAGATAAAGAGCCGGGGCGAACACGCCGCCGCCGAACCGGCAGCCAAGCGTCACCGCCGTGAGGACGATCTTGAAGGCGAGCAAGCCTAGCAAGGTTGGGATGGCGTAAGTCGCGGCGACGGCGGCGTCGATCGCCTCATAGCCCACGCCCAAAAGTTCCGGCGCGAGGGCGCCCGCCGCGCCGATCACGACGCCGCCGATTGGCGCGAGCATTTCCGGCGCTACCTTCAGCTCCGCGGCGATCCACCGGGCCGTTCGATTGAAGCTGCGCACGCTGCGCATGAAAAGGATCGCCACAAGCCCGGCGAGCGCGCCGAGCATCAGCGCAGCCGGCAGCTCCGCGACGCTTCCTAAACTGTGCTCCGGCACGCTGAATGCCGGGAAGTTGCCCAAATGGATCCGAGCGATCACCGCCGCGGTGACGCTGGCGAGGGTGACGGGCCCGAACACGCTCAGCGCATAGTGGCCCAGCACGATCTCAAGCGCGAACAGCACCCCGGCGATCGGAGCGTTGAATGACGCGGACACCGCCGCCGCGGCGCCGCAAGCGAGCAGCGTGCGCCCGTCGCTCGCGGACAGCCCGAACGGGCGTCCCATCGCGGCGGCGATCGCGCCGCCGAGATGCACGGCCGGTCCCTCCCGCCCGGCGCTGCCGCCTGAGCCCACGGAGATCGCGGAGATGACGGCCGAGGCTAAGGCCGGCGCCGCCTTTATCTGTCCGCGATGGATGGCGCGCGCTTCAATGACTTCCGCGACGCCTTCGGCCCGGCCGCGCGAGAGCCATCCCCGCTTACGGCACATATAAGTCAGGGTCCCGACCGCCACGCCCCCCACGATGGGGACGATCCACACGCGGCCAACCGAAAGCTCGGAGGCGGCGGCGCTCATCAGCCGTTCCGGCACCCCGAACCCGAGATAGGAAATGGCGTCAATGGCCGCTCGCAGGCCGATCACCGCGTAGCCGCCCACAAGGCCCACCCCGAAGCCGAGCGCCCAAAGCCCCAGGCCGCCCTCCAGCAGAAGGGCCCGGCCGAGCCGGTCGGAGATCGCGTTCAGCATAGGCTGCGGCTGCCCTCGGCGGCGCGCCCGGCCGCTCTTGGTTAGCAAAGCCCTTCGGCTTTTATGTTTAACGAACGGCTAACTTGGATCGTGCAGGCTGCGCAACCCGGGACGCTTCTGCGCGTTCCGCCGCAGGGAGACTGGTCATGGCGAACCCTTCAAGCGAGGCCGGCAAAGAACCGTCCGCTGATGAGCAAGCTGACGGCGCAGGCGCCACGGGCGCGCAAGCGACCAATCCTGCGCCGGACGCCGCGCCGAACACAGCATCTGGGGAGGCGACGACGTCGTCCGCATCCGGTCTCGATTCCCGAGAGGCTTTGGAGAAGCTCGCCCAATGGCGCCGCAACGCCGCCCGCAGCGGGCCGGAGCGCGTTCAACAGCTTCTGCGCGACAGCCGCCGCCGCACGGCGCTCATGCAAGTCTGTGGCGCGGCCCCTTATCTCGGCGAAGTCTGTCTCGTTTATCCGAACGCGGTGTTCCAAGCGTTGACCGACGGGCCGGCCGCAGTGATTTCGGAAGCGGCGCGGGACCTCTCAGCTTTGAAACGCGCCTCCGGCGGGGCCGACGCGCTCTACGAATCCTTGCGCCCCCTCAAACAGCGCTGCGATCTGGCGATCGGCCTTGGCGAGCTGTCCGGAGAATGGGGGCTCGCGGAAGCCGCGGCCGCCCGCACGGACGTCGCGGAGCGCATGGCGGAAGCCGCGCTCAGATGGCTCTCCCGCGCCGCCTATCGGCGCGGCGAAGCCCAAGCCGGAACCGACAACGATGGTGAGGGGGACTCCACCCTCGGCATCTTCGTCCTCGCCGGTCGCCGCTTCGCCCACGGCGAGATTTCCTATTTCGGCCCCATCGACATCCTTGTTCTTTATGACGCGGAGACCCTGCGCTCCGCCGGCGTCAACGCGCCTGAGCGCACCTTCATGCGCATTGGCGCTGAGCTGCGTCAGGCCCTAGAAGGGCCGCCCGGCGAGCGCGCGCTTTACGCCGCCACGGCGCCCGCCGTCACTGGGCTCGCCGGCGCGCCGCTGGTGTGCAGCGTCACCGACGCCGCCCAGGCGATGGCGCAGGAGACGGCGGAGCCCTTGCGCGCTTGGTTCGCAACCTCTCGCGTCGTAGCTGGCGACCGCCATGCGGGCGGCGCGTTTTTGGAGAGCCTCAGCGAGCGTCTGTGGGAGGGCGCCACAACCGCCCAAGCCATCCGCGCGGGCGCTGACGACAAAGGCTTCGCCCATGATCCCGACGCCGCCTTTGAGCGGCTTGCGCAAATCTCCCGCCTGGCCCTTGGTCGCCGCCGGCCTGTCTTCCGGGCGGCCTCCACCCGAACGGTGTTCGAAACGATGGGCGAGGTCGGCGCGCTCGATCCGGCCCAGACGGAGCGTTTGGCCGTCGCCAGCGACTTCTCTCAATTGGCGCGGGGCCGCTCGCAGTTGATCACCGGCCAAAGCGGGCTGGCGAGCGATCCTGAGAGCCATGCGGCGGGTCTCGCCCATTTGTGCGGATTTCCGGATGCGGACGGTTTCTCCGCCGTGTTGGCGGGCGCAAGAGCGGAGGCCGCCAACGCGCTCACGGCCGTCGAGGGCGAAGGCTCTATCTTTAGCGGCGACGGGGGCGAGCCTTTCGATCTCGGCGCGGAGACGCCGTATGACGTCTCCAAACTCGAAGATCTGGGCTTCCGCGACGGCGCCGCCATCACCGGCCTTATCGATCAATGGATTGGCGCCCACGCCGGCGAGACGGAAACGCCGCCGCGCTTTTCAGAACTCGCGCCAGGCTTGCTCACGGCGTTCGGCGAAACGCAGAAACCCGAGAAAGCCGCCGCCCATTTCGACGCGCTGCTCACCAATGCGCCGGAGGGCGCGGACGTCTTCGCGTCGCTGCGCAAACGGCCAGACCTCAGCGAAGCGCTGGTCGACTTCGTCGGCGTATTCGATGGGTGGGCCGCGCCGATGACGGCGAGCGACGACGCTGTCGCAGAGCTGCTCGCCCCCCTCGGCGATGAGGCGCCCGAGGCGGCGGGTGAATGGACACGGCGGTTCGCGCCGGCTTGGGCCGGGTCAGCCGCCGCGCCGAGCCTTGAGGACATATCCGCCTGGGCGCGCCGCAATATCGCGCGCGCCGGTTTCTATCTCGCCGCCGGGGCGGCGCCGTTCGACAGCGCGTCGCAAATCGTCGGCGCAATCATCGAGACCGCCCTCAAGGCCGTGTTCGAGCGCTGCCGGGAGGACGCCTCGGGCGCTGAGCGACGCGCGGCGGACGCCATGTGCCTCATGGGCGCCGGCGATCTCGGGAATGGGCATCTCACCCCAGGCGATCCGGCCCGGGTCTTCTTCCTCTATGACGATGGCCGCGAGGGCGTCGCCGAAAAGGATGTGGTTGACGCCGCGGAGGCGTTCGTCCGTCGCTTTACGGACGCGGTGGCCAACGTCGACGCCGGCGCCGGGCTGCTCGATGTGGACATGCGCCATCGTCCGGGCGGGGTTTCGAGCGCGCTTGTCCCCAGCCTTAGCGCTATGCGCGATTACTACCAGTCGGGTGCTGTGGCCACCGAGCAGATATTGCTCACCGGGATGCGCCCGCTCGCCGGGGCGGAGGCTGTTTGCGCCCGCGTCGCCCAAACCTTGTTCGATCTCGTCACGCGTCCGCGCAAAGCTGATCTTATCCTGCGCGACGCGGACCGCGCCCGGGCCCGGGTGTCGCGCACCGATCAGGCGACGCCGCTCTGGGACGTGCGACGGATTTCCGGCGGGCTTGGCGATGTGGAGCTCATCATCGGGGCGTTGAAGGTAAAGCACGGCGCCGCCCACGCCTACGTACTGGAGGCCGATCCCGCAAAGGCGCTCGACGCGATGGCGCGCGCGGGTTTGATCGACCCGTCCCATGCGGAGGAACTGGCGCAAACTCGGGCGTTCTGGCTGCGGATCGAGGCGGCGCAGGGCTTCGCCCGGTGGCGCGATCCGGACGCAGATCCGATCAGCCCGCGTCTCGCCGCGGTGCTGGCGAGGGCTGGTGGGATCGATCAATTCGCCCATGTGGAGCCGCTGATGCGCGGCCATGCGGAGCGCGTGAATGTGCTCTACAATCATCTGGTGCTTGGCCGCGAACGGCCCATGGCGCCGGCGCTGCGCGTGGTCTCTTAACTCTTAAGATCTCGCTGGGCGCAGACGCGCCTCCAAAAACGCAAGAACGCGCTTCAGGGCGTCGTGGGTGGGCGCGCCCTCTTCGTCAACGAGGTCCTTCGTCAATAAGGCGTGGGGGAACGGGTTTCCTGTCTCCTTATTCTGCGCCAAGTCCGGTAGGACGTGCGCTTCCAAACGATCGCCGAAGACGCCCCTAAGCGCGGCGAAGCGCGCCGCTCCGCAGGCCGGATCGCCCTCAAAGCGAAACGCCAAGAGAGGCGTTTCGTCGACCGCGGCGCGCTCGCGATCGGCGGCGGACATATGCAGGCCCGCGCGCGCCCGCTGGGTGACGCCCAGCGGCAACGAGGGCGCGGCCGCGACGGGGGCCTGAATGATGGGCTCGAGCGCCAAGGTCCACGCGAAGTTGCCCGTCATGCACAAGCCGACAACGCCGACGTTTGGCCTCTCGCTCATCTCGCTTGCGCGCTGGGCGAGGGCGCGCAGCCAGTCGGTGATGGGGCTCGCCCGATCCGTCGCCAACAAGTGGATATGCCGGGAGATACAGGCCCGTACGAGCCCGCCTGCTAGGCTCGGCCGCGTGGGCTCGCGCGCCCCCGCTCGTCCGTACAGGTCCGGCGCAAAGACGGCGAAGCCCGCGTCCGCGATGCGGCGTCCAAGCCGCCAGAATTCGGGCGTCATGCCAGGCAGTTCGTGCAGAAGGAGGACGGCCGGCCCCACGCCTGAATGGAACACCGGCCGGCTCACGCCGCCGGCGGCGAAGTCGAAGCGATCCGCAAACGGGCTCGTCATCGGCAGGTTCTCAGCTATTGAAGCAAAAAAAGCGCGCCAACTGGCGCGCTTTTCAATTATTCGCGTCGTCGCCGCGCCGGAGCGCTGCGGAAGGTCGGTGCGACCTATCTACTCGACTTTGATATCGACGGCTGAAGTGCGGCCCTTGCGGTCCGTGCCCAGCTCGTAAGTCACTTTCTGTCCGTCGGCCAGGCTTTGCAGTCCAGCGCGTTCGACGGCCGAGATGTGAATGAACACATCCGATCCGCCATCGTCAGGCTTAATAAAGCCAAACCCCTTGGTCGGGTTGAACCATTTTACAGTTCCGGTAGCCATGTCGCCGCATCTCCTTCGAATCGGGCGGTGTCGAAACGCGCCTAGGTGCGACGCCTCGGATAGCAAAAGTCAGAGCAGGTGGTGCGGCTGTTAAAGTGCGGCACGTCCCTTTAGCCAACACTGCTGTCGTAGGGTTTGTAAGCGCCCAGCGCTACAAGAGCAATTGGAATTTGGATGTTTGAAAAAACCGATTGCACGTCTGAGTAGAATCTGGCCCGCCGAGTGGGACGCGTGTCGCCGCATTGGGCGGACGCGCGCTCATTCCGGCGGCGAACCAACGCTGGTCGCAGCGCCCTGCAGGGCGTAAACGCGCAACGCGCTCGCCAGGTTGCGGGGCGGTTGCTGGGTCATCCTTTCCGCGTCGATTTTTGAGACCAATTGGCCAAGGGACAAGCCATCGGTGCGCGCAAGCGCCTCCAGCGCCCCCCAAAACTCCGGCTCCAGCGCCACGCTTGTGCGGTGTCCTTTGAGGGTGAGAGACCGCTTGCGCATATGCCCGTTCTGGCCGTCCGATTATTGGGGTTTGGTCATCCGTTCGGGGACGACGATGGCGTCATACTCATCGGCCGTCACATAGCCGAGATTGACCGCTTCTTCGCGCAACGTCGTGCCGTTCTTATGGGCGGTCTTCGCGATCTCCGTCGCCTTGTCGTAGCCGATTTTCGGGGCGAGCGCCGTCACTAGCATCAGCGAGCACTCCATCAGATCCTGAATGCGATCGCGGTTGGCTTCGAGGCCCGCCACGCAGCGCTCCGCGAACGAGTTCGCCGCGTCGCTTAGCAGCCGAACCGATTGCAGCACGTTGTAGCCAATAACCGGCTTGAACACGTTGAGCTCAAAATGGCCTTGGCTGCCTGCGAAGGTGACGGCCGTCTGATTGCCGAACACTTGCGCGCAGACCATCGTCATCGCCTCGCACTGCGTCGGGTTCACCTTGCCCGGCATGATCGAGGAGCCCGGTTCGTTCTCGGGCAGCGCCAATTCGCCGAGCCCCGATCGTGGCCCGGAACCGAGGAGACGGATGTCGCTCGCGATTTTGAACAAGCTCGCCGCCGTCACATTTAGAGCGCCATGCGCTTCAATGAGCGCATCGTGGGTCGCGAGCGCTTCGAACTTGTTGGGCGCGGTGACGAACGGGAGCTTCGTGTAGGCCGCTGTTTCCTCCGCGAAGCGTTCCGCAAAGCCGATCTTCGAGTTCACGCCGGTGCCGACGGCCGTGCCGCCTTGGGCGAGCGCCAGGACAGCCGGCAGCGCGTCCTCCGCGCGCCGCGCCGCGTTCTCCAGCATCGCAACGTAGCCGGAGAATTCCTGGCCAAGCGTCAAGGGCGTTGCGTCCTGCAAATGGGTGCGGCCGATTTTGATGACGTCGCCCCAGCTTTCCGCCTTGTCGTTAAGAGCGTTGCGCAGCGTTTGCAGCGCTGGGATCAACCGGTGCGTGATCTCCTCGGCGACGGCGATGTGCATGGCTGTCGGAAACGTGTCGTTCGAGGACTGGCTGCGATTGCAATGGTCGTTCGGAT
>JBCDJH010000085.1:0-7721 GCA_038747965.1 Pseudomonadota bacterium | reverse complement strand
GCGACAGCGCCCAGAAGCTGCGTTTGCGGGCGAGGGTTCTCGCCACCTCACGAACGGGCGCGGGCGCCGCGGTCTTACCGCCCCCTTCATACCAGCCCCGCGTCGGTTCACGAACGATCAGCCGGAATATCGGCGCAACGGCGACGCCCATCAGCCCGACAGTGAAGAACGCCGTTCGCCACCCCATCAGCTCCGACAGCACGCCGCCGAGCACGATGCCAAGCGCCGAGCCAATCGGAATGCCGAACGAGTAGACGCCGAGCGCCCGCGCGCGTTGGTCGGATGGAAAATAGTCAGCAATAAGCGCATAGGCGGGCGCGACGCCCCCTGCTTCGCCAACGCCGACGCCGAGGCGCGCCGCAAAGAGTTGAACAAAATTCTGCGCAAAACCGCACAGTGCGGTCATCGCGCTCCAGATGGCGAGCGCCCAAGTCATGATCCAGGTGCGGCTGCGCCGATCGGCCAGCCAAGCGATCGGTATGCCAAGGAACGTGTAGAACAAGGCGAAGGCGAGCCCCCCCATGAGGCTGAGCTGCGTGTCCGTTAAAGCGAGCTCCGCCTTGATTGGGACAGCCAGCACGCCGACGATCTGCCGATCAATGAAATTAAACGTATAGACAACGATCAGCAGCCCAAGCACCAGCGCCCGGTAGCGGAAGGAGAATTCGTCGCCGCGCGCGGAGGCGACTGTGGGCTGACTGGCGTCGCCCATCGGTTGACGGTCAGTCACGGGCGTTTCCTGTAGCGGCGTCAAGGAATTCGGCGGCGGCGGACGAGGTGGCCTCCGCCGCTTCTTCGTGCGCCAGGTGTCCAGCGCCAGGGAGAGGAACAAGCGTCGCGCCGGGCATCGCCGCGGCCATGCGTTCGCCATGTTCAAGGGGGATGAGCGCATCGTCTTCCCCCCAAAAGATCAGCGTCGGGGCGGCGATTGACGTCAACGCGTCGTCCGGGTTTGGCAGAGTGAACTCCAGGAGATGATCGATGAACGCCGCGCCGTTTCCTGGCGCCCGCATCAGATCGCCGATGGTTGTGATGCGATCCTCCGGGGGATCGCCCGTGTAGAGAACGCGCCCCGACGCGCGCACCCCAGCCTCCGGGACGTTGTTGAGAAAATAGCGCATGGGCGCGGGGATCGGCGCCGGCTCAGACCCATCGCCGATGAGCGCATACGCCGCCGGCGATACGAGGACGAGCCGATCCACCATCTCAGGATACGCGGCGGCGAAGCGCCAGGCGATCGCGCCGCCAAGGGAGTTCCCGCCGATATGCGCGCGCGGAACGTCGAGCGCGTCCAGCAGCGCGCGCAGAATCTCAACCCGTTCCTCAATGGCGTAGCGCTTTTCAGGGTCCGGCCCTGTGAGCCCGTGGCCCAGCAGGTCGTACCGGATCACCGGCCGGTCTGACGCGAGCGCCGCGGCCCAGGCGTCCCATGTCTCCAGGCTGAATGTGAACCCGTGGATCAGGATGAGGGGCGTCGCATCGCCCTCGCCCTCCCTGCGCACGCGCAGCCGGGCGGCGCCAATCTCCACGTAGCTATCGGCCGTTTGGAAATACCGCGCCTCGAGCGTGTCGGCGCTGAGGCTGGGATCGCTGCGCGTGAAGACGAACGCCGCCGCCGCGACGGCGCAAAGCGCGGCTGCGACGATGAGCCCGCGTGAAGATAACAACGCCCCCATGGGCCCACCTCTCTCTCGGTCAAAGAAAGCGGTGTTACCAGCAAACGCCCTGCGCCGCAGCCATCGTCGGTTCCAGTTGCGCTCGTCTTGCCTGTCGATAGACTGTTTCGGCAGTCGATGCGGAGGCGGCGCCATGCACAAACTCGACCGGCTCTTGGTGATCCTCGGCTTCACCATCGTCACCATCTGCGTGGGGCTTGGCGGGTATCATCTCGGCCAAGCGGACGCGCTGGGCGAGGCGTATGCGCCGTCTCGGCCGCTGGTCGGGCTTCTTATCGTGGGCTTGAGCATGGCGCTGGTCGGAACCCTGGCGGAGAGCGTCAGCTCCTCGATCCGCCGAAAGAAGTAATCGGCGATCGCCCCTCACACCGACAAGAACCATTTTTTGCGGTAGGCGACAGCGAGCGCAGCCCATTCGGCGGCGATGACGCCGGCGACGATAAGGGCCGCCGCCGCGGGCGGGATCGCGGAGCGGCTAGCCCACAAGAAAACCGGATAGGCCAAAAAGCGCGCGCCCATATAGATCGCGATGGAGTTCATCCCGATGACAGCGAAGGGTCGGGCCGGCGCCTGCACCCCTTTGTGCTCAACCAGAAAGATGGTCGCCGCCAGCACAACCATGCATGCGCCGATCGCCATGATGTCGAACGTCGCCGTCCATATCTTTTTGATGGGCGGGTAGGCGGGCGAGATGAAAAGCCCAGCAAGGAATGCGCCTGTCCCAATCGCGCCAAGGCGAAGCGCTAGGCCCGGCGAGACGCCTCCTCGGCGCAGCGCCGCCCCGCAGAGCGCGCCTGCGAGGGTAATGGAAATCCCTGACGCCATCCCGAGGAGCCCCTCCGGATCGTAAGCGCCGCCATAGAGACGCCCCGGCAAGAAGGTTTGGTCAATCCAGGCGTTGATGGAGCCGCCAGGCGTGAGATCGCCGGCGACGCCGCCGGGCGGCGCCACGCCAAGCTGAAGCGTCGCCACCCCGGCGAGGACGCCCAGGAGGCATAAGAACCGCGCGCCCGCCCCGGCAAAACGGCAATAAATCACCACCGTGACGAAATACGCGAAGCCAATGAGCCCCAGCACGCTCGCCACCCGGAACCGCTCCGGCTCCCACGCCCATCCAAAATTGTAAATGATCCCGAGGCCCGCAAGGATCGCCGCGCGCCGCCCTGCACGGCGTGTGATCGCGCCTCGGCGCTCCGGCTGAACGTCCCCGAGCGCCAGGGCGACGGAGACGCCAGAGAGAAACATAAAGAGCGGGAAGACAAGATCGTAAAGCCGCAGCCCCGCCCACTCCGCATGCTGCAGTTGGTAGGAGAGCGCGCTGAGCGTCGCCCAGCCGGTCGCCGCGGCGGTGAAATGGACGAGATAGTCGCCGCCGATGATCCAGAACATGTCGAAGCCGCGCAAGGCGTCGATCGAGAGGAGGCGCGCAGGCTTTTCAGTCAAAGCCGGCTCAACGGCCAATGCCGGACGGGCGATTGACTTGTCGGCCAAGCATCGTCACGTCAGATCCGAGACGAAATCATACTTATCGCCGCGATATGCGGACCGGGTGAACTCGACGATCGTATCGTCCGCTCGCCGCGTAATGCGCTCAATCCGCAAGACTTCGCTTTTTTCCGCGATCATCAAGAGGCCCGCCTCGGTCGGCGTCGCGAGGGACGCGCGGATTTTCTGCCGGCCCCGCACCGGGCGATTGCCAACCTGCTCAAAGGCGTCATAAAGCGACTCGCCAATATCGCTCAGCTTGGGAAGGAATTCGGCCGGAGCCACCGCATGCTCGATGGCCAGCGGCTCTCCATCAGATAATCGCACCCGGCCGAGGCGGGCCACTTTCGTTTCCACGGATATGCCCAAGGCCTCCGCTTCATCATCCGTAGGCCGTGCATAGGACTTGACAATCCAGATCGCGCTTGGGGCGTCTCCCCGCGCGCGCGCATCGTCGCTGAATCCGCTGAGGAATGAGCCGGGCGCCTCGATCCGTGGGGCGACGAACGTACCGGACCCCTGCTTCCGCAACAGCAGGCCTTCGGTGATGAGTTTATCGATCGCCTTTCGGATGGTGACCCGCGAGACGCCCGCCATCTCGCACAGATCCCGTTCCGACGGCAGCGCGTCGCCGGAGTTGATTTCGCCGGCGCTGATATGCTCGCGAATATTCTTCGCGATTTGAAGATAGATCGGCGTACTGTCGCCGCGGGCGGGGCTAAACTTCTCCATAGGCTAAGGCGCCGCCGCCTTTTCAATGACGGACCGCAGATTGCCGCCGGCCTCTGACAGCATGGTGCGCGCTTCCTCCAACTCCAAACCAAGCGCCGCCAACACAGCGAGCTTGATGTCGCCGCCCGAGGCGTCCAAAGCGCCGCGCGCTGCGGACGTTCCACACTCCGTCAGTGTCTGTACGATACCTACGGCGCGATCTCGCAACTTGTCGTTGGAGATCCGCATACTCACCATGAGCCCTTTGTAGACTTGTCCGCAGCGGATCATTGTGACGGTGGAAAAGAGGTTCAGCACTACTTTCTGAGCTGTCCCCGCTTTCATCCGGGTCGAGCCTGCGATCGTCTCTCCACCCGTCTCGGCGCAAAGAGGGATCTCTGCAGCCTCCAGAAGCGGCGTATCGTGATTGTTCGAGAGGCCAATCGTGAGCGCGCCTAACTCCCGCGCAAAGGAAAGAGCGCTCACCGTGAAGGGCGTCTTGCCGCTCGCCGCCACGCCAATCACCACGTCATCCGCACAGAGCTGCGCGTCCTTGAGCGCCGCCACCGCCGCGGGGCCGTCATCTTCCGCATCCTCGGCGCTGGCGGCGAGCGCGCCCATGCCGCCCGCAATGATGAAAACGAGCTTCTCCGTTGGCCAACTGTAGGTGGGCGCGAGCTCGACGCCGTCCTGCACGGCGATCCGCCCTGACGTGCCAGCGCCGACGTAAATCAGCCGTCCGCCCCGCATCAGCCGCTCAGCCGCCTTTTCGCTCGCTTCGGCGATGCGGCCTGTCGCCGGACCGACAGACGCGACGGCGCTCAGCTGCGCCTCATACATCGCCTCCACCGCGCTGGACGCGCTCCAACGGTCAATATCCGTATATCTCGGATCGATCTCTTCTGTTGTCACGCCCCGCCTCCGAAGATCGATCGGTCAGCTAAAAACAAAATATGTATCTAATTGGTAATATACATATTTTGAGGCCCTGTAAATACGCCGTGCGCCCACGCATCTATCCCCGACCTACGCCGCAGCGGCCGACGCGGCGAGCGCCCGGCCGTTGATCCAAGTCTGCCGAACCTCAAAATCGTCCGTAAAATGAACCATATCGGCGCGCAGTCCTGGGACCAGACGGCCGGTTACACCCTCCAGCCCGATCGCTTGCGCCGGCGCGGCGGCGGCCATATGGAGGGCGTCTTCAAGGGGGGCGCCAAGACGGACGACCGCGTTCTTAACCGCGGTCATCATATCGAGGTCGGAGCCGGCCAAACGCCCCTCCGAATTGGCGATCCGGCCATTCTCCGCATGCAAAAGCTCGGCGCCTAAATGAAATGTCTTGGTAGCGGCGCCGACGGTCGGCATAGCGTCCGTCACCAAGATGAACTTATCGCGCCCCTTGCAGCGAAGCGCCACGCGGAGCGCCGCGTCATGCACATGATGCCCATCCGCAATCACGCCGCACCACACCTCATCGAAGTCTAGGGCCGCCCCCACCGCATTGGGCGCGCGGCCCGTTAGGGGCGACATGGCGTTAAAGAGATGGGTGAAGCCGGACATCCCTTCGTCAATGGCCGCCGCATACGCTTCATAGCCGCCGTTCGTGTGGCCCGCCGCTACAACGACGCCTCGCCGCGTGAGGTCTCGAATGGCGCCCGGCGGCGCCGTCTCCGGCGCTAAAGTGACGAGCGTCACGCCGGAGCCGAGCGAGCCGCATAGCTCCACGGTTTCGTCGGTGAGCGTTGCAAATTTTGAGGCGTCGTGAACGCCGTTTTTCTCCGCGTTCAGGAAGGGGCCTTCCAAATGCAAACCGAGGACGCCTGGAACGTCAGCGTCTATCGCCGACGCCGCCGCCTCAATCGCCTGGCGCATCACGGCGACATCGTCGCTGATCAGCGTCGGCAGTAGCCCAGTGGTCCCAAACTGGCGATGGGCGCGGGCGATCGCCGCAACGCCCTCGGGCGTCGGGTCATCATTCAGCAACACGCCGCCGCCGCCATTGACTTGCAGGTCGATGAAGCCGGGCGCCAGAACGCCGCCGTCTAAGCGAACGCGGCGCGCCTTGCTCGGCAAGCCCGTTTCCGGACCGACAAACACAATCTGCGCGTCATCGAAACCGACAGCCCATCCAGCCTGAAGCCCCTCAGGCGCGGCAACGATCGCTCCGCACAAGGCGTCCATCACCGCGTCTCCGTCACTTTGCGGAGGAATGGGGGACGGTCCGGATCTTGGCCGCGCGCCAACGAAAATGCGTTGACGAATTTGTAGAAGGACTGGATTTGGAGAATCGGCGTGAGCGCCGGATCGGCGCTTTCAACGCTCGGCAAGCGGATCGCGCCCCGTCTTTCCTCTCCGCCCGCGACGAAGCAACGGGCGCCGCGGGCGCCAAAATCCGTGATGAGATCGTCAAACCCCGCGCGCGCCGGCCCCGTTGGCTCGAAGGCGAGAACCGGAACGCCATCAGAGACAATCGCCATGGGCCCGTGCTTCACCTCAGCCGCGCTGTAGGCCTCAGCATGGAGCGCGCTTGTCTCCTTAAACTTCAACGCGGCCTCTTCGGCGATCGCCAAGCCATGGCCGCGCCCGACGACGAACAAGTTGGCGGCGGCCCTTAGAGGATCGAGGGCGACGGACCAGTCCTGATCCCAGGCGAGCGCCAATTGCTCGGGGAGCGCCTCCAGCGCCGCTGCGTAGGGCCCCGCCTTCTCGCCGGAGACACGCAAAGCGTATGCGGACGAAAAATGGGCTAGCGCCGAGAGAGAGGCGATGTAGGACTTCGTCGCCGCCACGCTGCGCTCAGGCCCCGCATGCAACGGAACCACGAAGTCCGCGGCCTCCGCCAGGGAGCTTTCTTCCGTATTCACAAAGGCGACCACATAGGCGCCGCCCAGCTTCGCCCGTTCCGCCGAAACAACCAGGTCGGGACTGCCGCCCGACTGGGAAATCGCCAAGAAGAGCGCGCCGCTCAGCCGCATGGATGCGCCATAGAGCGACGCCACCGACGGCGCGAACGAGGCGACGGGTGCGCCGAGCCGCGTCTCAAACAGGTATTTTCCGAACAGGGCCGCGTGATCGGAACTCCCCCGCGCGCAGGTAAGGATCACCGGCGGCGCCATCGACGCGGCGATCTCCGCAAGCTCCGCCATCGCATCGCCGTTAAAGCGCAACTGCTCAGCGACAACGCTGCTGGCTTCGCCGGCTTCAGCGAGCATCAGAGCGCCAGGAGCGACCGGCGTTTCTGAAACGTCAGTCTGCAAAGCTCACCTTCCCCATGGTCGTGCTCGGCAGGGCGGGCCCGCCGCGGTCCGCCCCTCGCCCGTCGCCGGCGACGCATTCGTTGGCGAGTACAGCGAAAAGCACCGCCTCCTTTGCATCTGGATTGATCATCAAGGCGTCGGTCGACCCAATCGTCATTTGAGGCAAGGCCGCGCCGATCCGGTCCATCAGCAACGGGTTATGGACGCCGCCGCCGCTCGCATAGATCGCGGCGTTTGGACGATCGTCAAGACAGTGTTGAAGCGCGCGAACAATCATGTCCGCCGCGAATTGATTCAAGGTCGCCATTGCATCTTCAAGGCTCAAGGCGCCGGCCCCAACGCTCGACGTCGCCGCTTTCCAATAGTCCAGATTAAAGAGCTCCGGACCCGTTGTTTTTGGAAAGGGCGCCTCGAAAAACGCGTGATCCTCGAGCGCGGCGAGCACGCCGCCATGAACGCCGCCAGCGCGGGCTACGGCCGCGTCCGCGTCAAAGGCCGCGCCGCCGCTTGCCTGCATCAGCGCGTCCATCATGGTGTTGCCGGGGCCGATATCGCTGCAATAAACGTCGCTCATGCTTTGCGACTTCGGCAG
>JBCDJH010000084.1:0-7741 GCA_038747965.1 Pseudomonadota bacterium | reverse complement strand
TGTCGGCGCGCCGGCTTCCGCCAATTGCTCCGCGAAAGCGAGATCTCCCATCCAGCTTTCCGCCACCTCAGGCGATAGGGCGTCGCGGTAGCGCAGATAGAGTTCAATCTTAATGGCTGAATCAATGTTCGGGTAACGACCATTTTCGAACAGATCGACGAAGATGCGATCGAACCGATCTTGCGCTTCTTCCGCAAACGACGCGCCTGGGCTGCGCCCCATCAGCCGGCCCAGGGCGCCCAGCGCCATATCGGGGCGCGCCGCGTACTCGTTGGCTCTGGCGAGCGCGAGCAGGATTTCCGGCTCCATGGGCGCGCGGCGGTGATCGGCTGCGAGATCTCGAAGGGCGGCCGCCGCCCCAGGCGCTTCAATCCGCCCGTGTCGCCACAGAAGGGCGATGCGGCGCAGTCCAGCTTCCGCGGCGATCGGGCCGTCCGCTGTCGCGGCGATTGTGTAAGCGTCCGCCGCCTGATCGATATCGTCTAGGGTTTCCGCGATACGTGCGCGGAGGAGGGCGAGGTCTGGCGCGTCGCTGCTTTCCTCGCGCCGTTTCCCTTCTTCCTCCAGCAGGATGCGCGCGATGGAAAGATGGCCCGCCTCCACCAGAGCGGCCCCGAAGGGGTAGGTGAGGGCCGACCGCGCCCACTGAGGATACTGCAGCAAACGGGCGGCGGCGCTGGCGAACGCCGCTTGGGAAATGCCTGCGGCGCCCGATGATTGCACCCGCGCCGCGACGGTCCATAAACATGCGTCCCGGTGCGGCGCGCCCCTGAGGCGCGTCAACTCCTGATGATCGCCGTGGAGCGCCGCATGGGCCGCAGCGCGCAGCAGCGCTGCGCCCCGCGGCGACCCGGCGTTGTCGTCAGCGGTCAGCACGGCGAGCGTCTCAGCCAGCAGCCCTTCTGAGAAGTAGAGCCGAGCAAGGCGAAGACGCGCTTGCGCGCGCGGCGCGCCTTCGGGGGCTCTGCTCAACTCCCCCCGCGCGCGCTCCCGCGCCTCGGCGAAGGGCGCTTCGCCGCGCCAAGCGGAGAGATCGAACCGGGGCGCCGCGGAGCCATCGCACAATGCGAGCGCTGAGCCGCGCAAGGGGCCATCTGTCTCTGACGACGCAGCGTCGTCCGCCCGAACCGCGCCCGCGCTGCTCACGGCCATCACCGCTGCGACCGCCAAGGCGCTAAGGCCTGTTTGTCCGGTCATCCTGTTCATCTGGGGACGCATCGCATTTCCATCGAAGTTTGTTCAAATCGTCGGCATAGGGAGCGCGCCGAAATCGCGGTTTAAACTCCAGGCTCCAGGTTAAGCCCACGTTCAAGACCCGTTGGAGCAAAGGGCGCCGGACATGGACACGACGCTTTACGTGAACCTCTCCACCCAAGTCGCGTTGGAGCGTGAGCTTGAGGTGGTGGCGCACAACATCGCCAATATGAACACCGTCGGCTTTCGCGCCGAACGGTCGATGTTTGACGACGCCATGAAGCGCGCCGGCGCGTCCGACCCGGTGGCGTTCGTGGTCGACCGCGCGACCTATACGGACATGACGCCAGGCGCGCTCATCCCCACCGGCTCTGACTTTGACGTGGCGATCCAAGGCGAAGGCTGGTTGACGGTCGAGACCGACGCCGGCGTGCGCTACACCCGCGACGGCCGGATGCAACGGGCGCTGACGGGCGAGCTTGTGAACCTTCAAGGCCAGCCGGTGCTCGACGAAACCGGCGCACCCATCTTCATCCCTGAGGAAATGGGCGGCTTTGAGGTCGCCTCCGACGGCACGATAACGGGCGACGACGAACAACAACTCGGCCGCATCGCCGTCGTGCGTTTCCAAGATGAGCAAGCGATGGAGCGCGAGGCGGACGGCCTCTACAAGACGGACTTGCAAGCTGAGCCCGCCTTTAACGCCAAGCTCGCTCAGCGGATGAAGGAGGCCTCAAACGTCGTGCCGATCGTGGAAATCACGCGGCTGATCGAGCTGTCGCGCGCGTTCGAAAGCGCAACGCGGGCGGCCTCCGACGTCCATGATTTGAAGCGCGGATCGATCACTCGCCTTGGCGACCCCCAATCTTAAGATGAAACGCGCGGGATCGCGCATCAGGAGACGAACATGCGGGTACTGAAAATCGCTTCCACGGGCATGATGGCGCAACAGCTGAATGTGGAAGTCATCTCCAACAACATCGCCAACATCAACACGACGTCGTTCAAGCGCGGCCGGGCTGAGTTCTCTGATCTGATGTATCAGTCCGAGCGGCGGCAAGGCGCGTTTTCCTCCGACGCCGGCACGATTGTTCCTGTCGGCGTGCAGATCGGCCTTGGCGTCAAACCCACCGCCGTCGCCCGGGTGACGGAGCAGGGCAATCTGCAGAACACGTCGAACCGGCTCGATGTCGCCATTGAAGGCCGCGGCTTCTTTCCGATCACGCTCCCGGACGGCGATCTCGCCTATACCCGCGCTGGTACGTTCCAGCTGTCGCCGGAAGGGATCATCGTTACGGTCGATGGGTTTGAAGTCGACCCCGGCATCGCCATTCCCGACAACGCGACCGACATTGAAATCAACCGCAGCGGCGAAGTGTTCGCCATTTTGGATGGCGAGACGGAGCCGCAGCTCGCCGGCCGGATGACGCTGGTGACCTTCGTCAACGAGGCCGGGCTGGAGTCGATTGGCGACAATCTCTACCGCGAGACGCCCGCCTCCGGCTTTGAACAGCGCGGCCTTCCGGGCGAGGAGGGCTTTGGCCTCTTGCGCCAGGGCTACATCGAGACGTCGAACGTCAATGTGGTGGAGGAGATCACGGACCTCATCTCCGCCCAGCGCGCCTATGAGATGAACGCCAAAGTGATTGAGACCGGCGACCAGATGTCGTCCACGGTCACCAATCTGCGGTAGGAGGGTTTGGTGCGCTCGTCCGTCCCCATACTGTTTAGCGCGCTGGCGTCCCTCTTGGCGCTTGTGGCTGAGGCGGCCGCATCGGCTGAGAGCCTTGAGACGCGCCTCGGCGCGGCGCTTTTGGAGGCTTACGCCAGCCAGCTGCCGGGCGAGGCCCACATGGATGTGACGCTCGCCGGGCGCAGGCCGGCCGATGGCGGGGAGATCGGCGCGCTCGACTATGACGCCTCGACGGAGCGCTTCGCCGCCATCTACGAGGTGAATGGGCGGCGATACCGGCTTGCCGGGCGCGCCATCGCCTATTCGCCCCTTTATGCGCCGGCGCAGGCCCTCGCCGCCGGGCAAGTGATTGGCGAGACCGACCTCATCAAAGTGATGACGCCGGTGCGCCGGGCGGCGGGGGGGGCGGTTTCCTCTCCGCGCCGTCTCATCGGAATGGAGGCGCGCCGGTCGCTCGCGGCCGGCCGGCCGATCACCAGCGACATGGTCGGACCGCCGACGCTCGTTCAGAAGAACGCGCTCGTCGTTATCGAATACGCGACGGGCCCGATGCTGCTCACCGCCAAGGGCAAAGCCCTTGATGATGGCGGCAAGGGCGAGGTGGTGCGTGTCATGAACATCGATGGATCGAAACTTATTCAGGGCGTCGTCACCGGGGCCGACGCCGTCTCCGTGTCCTTTTGAGGCCGATTATGAAATATGCGCTTTCCCTTTCTTCGATCCTTTTGATGCTGGGCGCGTTGCCGGGCTGCGCCACCATCAAGTCGCTCAGCGCGCCTCCGGACCTGAGCACCATCGGCGATCCCTCCCGGCAGGAGGAAGCGCGCCTTGTCGGCATGCCGATGCCGAGCCCGGAAGACGAAGAGCGCGCGTCGAACTCCCTATGGGAGCCTCGCAAGAACAGCTTTTTCGCTGACCAACGCGCCCAGGATGTGGGCGATATTTTAACGGTTTTCATCGAAATCGAAGACCAGGCGCGCATGCGCAATTCAACGGCCCGGAACCGACGCACGGAGAACGGCGTTCAGATCGATAACTTCCTTGGATTGGAGGATGCGTTGGAGACCGCGCTGCCCTCAAGTTTTGACCCCGCCTCCGCTGTCGACGTCGCCTCCGACAGCCTCAGCGAGGGCGCCGGGGAAATTAACCGTAATGAGAACATCTCGTTGCGGATCGCCGCCGTGGTGACGGACGAGCTTCCCAATGGAAACTTCGTCATCGCCGGCCGACAGGAAGTCCGTGTTAACCATGAATTGCGGGAGTTGCGGGTGGCCGGCGTCATTCGGCCTGAAGACATCTCCAACGGCAACGCCATCGATTACTCAAAAATCGCCGAGGCGCGGGTGTCTTATGGGGGGCGGGGCGTGCTCTCGCGCGTCCAGTCTCCGCGCTACGGACAACGCGTTTATGAAGTTCTGTTCCCCTTCTAGGGTTCGCAGCGAGAGGGAAACGTAGTCATGAGCAAATTGGCTTGGGCGCTCGCGGCCGCGGCGCCGATCGCCGCGGCGAGCCTCGGCTTTGGCGTCGGCGAGATCCAAAAGTCCCCCGGCGGCTTTGAGTTGCCCGTCGCCGACGACGCGGCGGAGCAGGGCGGTATAGTCGCGCTTGGCCAGTTCGTTGCGCCGCTCATGGAGGAGGGGCGGGCCCGCGGCCATGTGCTTGCGCAGATCCGGCTGGAAGCGATGGACTATGAGGCGCTTCGCCAGATTACGCGGGAGACGCCCCGGGTGCGCCACGTGGTGCTGGGTAAGTTCTACAGCCTCGCCAAGCTCGGCGTTTTTGAGGAAAGCCAGGCCGACGTCGCAGATCTCGCCGCCGCGCTCAAGTCTGAAATCAACGCCGAATTGGCGGGCGATCCGGTGAAGTCAGTGTTCTTTGATCGCCTGCTCGTCCAAGGCGCCACCGGCGGCGCGCTCTAAGTCTTTGTTTGCGCGAATTGTGGACGCGAAACCGGTGACCCACTTTCGCTTCAATTCGCTTTAGGTCCGGGCGGCGATCCAAAAACCGCGAGGCGCTACAACCCGCAAAGCGGCGTTACGCGTTCAAAAGCTTCTTGATGCATGCGACGCCGTCGCGTGCGCCGTCTTCCGCGCGCATCTTCTCCGCCAGCGCAGCGCCATTGCTGTGATACTCTTCGGTATCCAGCAGTATACGTATCTTTTGAGCCAGCGATTCCGGCGTCAATTTGTGCGCCCATTCGGAGCCAGGGCTGACGCCGAGGTCCTTCATCCGCGCCGCCCACCAGGGCTGATCAAAACTGAAGGCGCAGACGAATTTCGGTTTTCCGGCTTGAAGCGCATCGGCGGTCGTTCCCGTTCCCCCGTGGCTGATCACAGCGCCCATCTTTGGGAATAGCTTTCGGTAGGGCGCATAGTCGATGACGTGAACGTTCTTGGAATTGGTTCCAACGTTCAGTCCGCCCCACCCGGTGCCAAGCACCGCCCGGGCGCCGGACAGCCGAACGCCCTCCAATATGGTTTTGGTAAAGCGTTCGGGGTCGGACGTTGACATGCTTCCGAAGCCGATAAAGACGGGCGGTTCGCCCTCGCTCAAGAACGCGTTGAGCTCCTCGCTTGGCGACCAGTCCCGCTCCTCTTCGAGATTTAAAAAACCCAGCGTGTGGACGCCGTCATCGCGATCGTCGATCGGCGGCGCGATGTGCCGGCTGACAAAATGGAGGCGGGGAAGAAAGCCCTTCGTTGTCTGCGCCATCCGCGGAAAGAAGAGTTCGCTCTTTAAACCGAGTTCCTCCCGTCGCCATTTTTGCACATGGCCAATAGGAAAGCTTCTGAGCAAACGTCCGCTGACATGCGTCATGCTGTTAACGAAAGGCCCGTGGTTCTCCGCGAAGAACATCTGCATTAACGGGAACATTGGAACGGGGAAAGACGGCGTCGGCGTCGTGTTGGGAAGATAGGATATGCAGATCGTCGGTTTGCCGGTCGCTTCAGCGACATCCGGCGCACCGATGATTTTCATGTCGTACAGGATCGCGTCGCCGT
Organism: Pseudomonadota bacterium; assembly: GCA_038747965.1. Taxonomy (GTDB): domain Bacteria; phylum Pseudomonadota; class Alphaproteobacteria; order Caulobacterales; family Parvularculaceae; genus JBCDJH01. Next base: position 1,852 of record JBCDJH010000084.1, on the reverse strand, counting down.
TCTCGGCCGCGACAATCGCGCTTTCCAGCGCTGCGTCGACCATCTCGCCCAAACGGCCGCGCCACCCTTCCAGCAAACCGCCCGGTTTGCCTTCGAGCCACCGCCGGATCGCGTCGGACGCCAGAACTTCGGAGTAGTCCGGCCCCACACCAATAAAGCGAATGCCGAACCCTTCCACCCACTCCTGGAAGTTGGGAGGCGCGACGAGGGTCGGCTCGAACCCGGCCGCCTTCAACGCAATCGCGAGCGCGAGATACGGCTGGACATCTCCCCGCGATCCTTGGGTCGCAATACTAATCTTCACCGTCGCCCCAACTCCTACTCGCGGGCTGCGATATCGCCGCCGCATTACAAGGTGACGTGATGGCGGTGTTCTATATCGGATCCGCCAAAGACCAAAGCTCCGGCGACAACCGCTTGGCCGGCGCGCGCTATTCTGGTCGCTTCGTGGGGCGTCGTCTTAGGCTTCGCCCTCTATCGATCCGCCGACGGCGGCGAGCCACGATCGCTGGTCGTCCCAATCGAAGCCGTTCATCATCTTGCGGGTCTCAGCTTGCGCTTGCTCCCACAGGGGCGTCGCCTCATCGAAGGCGGCGCGGCCGTCGTCGGTCGCCGCGACATGCTTCTTTCGGCCGTCGTTTGGGTCGTTCGTGAGACGCACCCAGCCCTTACGCTCCATCGCCCTGATGTTTCGGCTCACCGTGGACTGGTCCATTCCGAACAAGTCCGCCAGAACCGCAAGTGGGATCACGCCTCGCCCGGTGAGGGCCGCCAGCGCCGTAAACTGAAAGGCTTTCATGTCGAGCGGCCGCATGGCGTCTTCATATCGGCGGGTCACCAAACGGCTCGCCCGCCTCAGGTTGAAAGCGACGCAGCCGAGCCGATACCGGTCGGAGGACGCAGCGCCGCTTGGCGGTTTCAAAGCGCGATCGGTCATTTGGAGACTATAGCCTCTCTTTGCGGTTGTTGAACGGGCTGCGCCCTAGGCGGCGCACGCCTCTACGGTCGCCGCAAAAAAACACGTTCGCGATGATCCATGAGGGCCTTATCCATGTATATACATTTAAATTGAGTTTCACCGGGGCGGCGGCGCGAAAGCGACATGCGGATGTCATCCGCCGGCCCCATCAGCAAGGGGTTTAAACCTCATGAGAGCTACGAAATTTGCGACGCGCATTGCCGCTGCTTGTATCGCCGGCGTGTCGGCGCTGAGCGCCCAATCGATGGCCGAGGCCCAAAGCGCGAGCCAGCCTGGCGGCAACTTCATCGTGGGCGGCGTCGCCGCTCTCCCGGAGTTTGAGGGCTCAGGCGACTTCCGCGTCGTGCCGCTTGTCATCGCTAACTTCAACGCTTTCGGCGCGCGCGTTGAAGTAGAGGGCATACAGAGCATCACCGTCGATGTCGTTCCGCATCCCGTCTGGCGCGCTGGTCCTGCATTTGGGGCGGCGCTCCCGCGAAATGACAATGCGGACGACCCGCGCGTCGCGCTCTTGCCGGAGGTGGACTTCGCCGTGGAGGCCGGCGGCTTTGTCGGCTTTGAAACTCCCTTCGGCCCGCTCGATGAAGGACGGCTGTCTGGCGACGTCTCCGTTCGCCACGATGTCGCGAGCGCCCATGAGGGGCTCGTGGTGAAGGCCGATCTCGATTACTTCTTCGCCGCGTCGCGGCGGCTCCGGTTCCTGGTTGGCGCCAACGCAACCTACGCCAATGGCGACTATTTCGACTCCTATTTCACCGTGACCGAAGACGTCGCCGCCATATCGGGCCTCGCCGCGTTTGACGCCGATCCGGGTCTCAAAGATGTCGGGGTGGAAGCGAGCGCTATCCTGTCGTTCAGCCCGAAATACGCGCT